>DBEYTJ010000108.1:0-5897 GCA_048181065.1 Collinsella sp. | reverse complement strand
GTAATCGCTATGGAGATTACGCTGCTTGCTCGCCATCCATATGTCACTCAGGTCGCAGGGTACCGGCGTGGCAAGTTGCGACAACACGTCGAGGCAATCCCATGCAAGTGATGTCGCCGCCACGGCGGCATCTTGGGATAGTGAGCCATGCTCTCGCCGATACCATGCCTTATGTTCGCTTGAAATCAAATAGAACAGGTCTTTGGACGATGTCGCCGCATACAGCAAATCCACCTGCGCCGTGCATGCATCGCGTAAAAACTCAATCGCCGCCGAACGACCACGTCGTGAGGGAATGAAGTAATCGAGCCACACGTTGGTGTCAACCAAGATGCGTTTTAGAGCCTCACTCATAGAGCCAGCTCATCTCCTCGCCATAGCGATCCGCATATGCATTCCGTTTGAGCTCTTCGTCGTCCGATGGCTGAGCCCTGACCATATCGATTCCCGACTCACGGCAAGCGGCAGCGAACAGCTTCGATCCCTGATCCATGAGCTCGAGTTTACGTTTGGCGGCCTTTTCGCGCTCGCGCTGTTCCGCCCGGGCACGACTGGGCAGCAGGATATCCTCGAGCGCACCGGGGCGATCGGCCAGCGACGCTGCAAGCTGCCAGAGCGCTCGCACCGCTTGGCTCGGCGTCATACCGGCCCTGGAGAGAGCAGCGTCGCCGCTCCTTTTAAGATCGGCATCAAGACGTACGTTGATCTGAGCGGCTGTTGTGGTCATGACCCCTCCTTAATACTTCAGAATTATCATAAAACACTATGGTAGATACGTAAAGCATGTATAGCAATAAATTAGTATTAGCCGTGCTCCGTGCACAAAAAGCCGCCGAGGCACATTGCACCTCGGCGGCTACGCATCACCAATCTAGTTCGGTTTCATCCTTTGCATTTGCCCAGATAAAACCTGGCAAAATAAACCTGTCCCTTTTTGGCAGGTTTTTAGAGCTCCACGCTTTCGGCGCCGTTGATGGTTAGGTTTCGCTCGTAGAAGGCGGTGAGGGCACGGATGGCGTACATCACGTCGCGTACGCCGCCGGTCTCGTAGCTTGAGTGCATGGCCAGCTGCGGCAGGCCCACGTCCACGGCGTGCATGCTCGCCTGCATGTTCGACAGGTTACCGAGCGTGGAGCCACCCGCCATATCGCTCTTGTTGGCGAAGGCCTGCGTGGGCACGTCGGCGTCATCGCAGATGGCCTGGAACACCGCGCGGCTAAAGGCATCGGTGCAGTAGTGCTGGTTGGCGGCTTCCTTGATAACGATGCCGCCGTTGAGTACAACCTGATTGCGGGCATCGCACTTCTCAGCGTGGTTGGGGTGCACGGCATGTGCATTGTCGCAGCTTACAAGCATCGAGGCGGCAAGGGCGCGATGGTACGACTCGTCGTCAAAGCCCAGAGATCCGTTGATGCGGCGCAGCGCGTCGGCCAAGAAGGTCGACATGGCGCCCTGCTTGGTCTCGGAGCCAACCTCCTCGTTATCGAAGCAGCAGAAGACCGAGACGTCGTGCGCGTTCTCGGCGCCCAAAAATGCCTGTAGCGAGGTATAGGCGCAGGCCAGGTCGTCGAGCTTGGGCGTCGAGATAAACTCGTCTGCCCAGCCCCAAATGCGCGCATCCTGACGATTGACTAGGAACAGATCGCGGCCCAGAATCTGCTCGGGCTCAACGTCCAGCTCTTCGGCAATCAGAGCATCAAAATCGCCCTGCTTAAGCTCGCCGGCGCTAATGAGCGGGCACAGGTCAACGGCTCGGTTGGGAGCAAAGCCCTCATTAACGCCGCGGTTCATGTGGATGGCAAGGCTCGGGATAATAGCGACCTCGCGCTCGGTGGCAAGCAGACGGCTCTCAATACGGTCGCCCTCGCGCACCAGCACGCGGCCCGCGAGCGCCAGCGGGCGATCGAACCAGGTGTAGTCAATCATGCCGCCGTAGGCCTCGGTGTTCAGGCGCAGCGTCTCGCCCGCACCGTCAAGCTCGGGCACAGCCTTGACCTTAAACGTCGGCGAATCGCTGTGCGACGCCGTCAGTTGAAAATGATAGTCACCGGCAACGCCGTCCTCGCCCCACGTAGCAGCCAGGTCCTCGCCCACCTTAAAGGCAACAACGCTCGAGGTGTTGCGCTGCGTGTAATAACGCCCGCCCGGCTCGATATCCCACGCCGCGTTCTCGGGCAGGTAGGTAAAGCCCGCCTCGTCGAGCTCGGCCATAATGGTCGCCGCCGTATGGAACATGCTGGGGCATGCCTCGATAAAGTCGATAAGGTCGTTGGCGGCCTCGATATCGTCAGCCGTCACGTGCACGCGCTCGGGCGTTTCCTGATCCGTCATGCTCTCCCCTTTCGCTGGGTTGATGGTCCCCTCCAGCATACCCCGCCACGCCAGCACCGCACTCTTCATTCCGTGCTTAATTCCGCGCCGCTCACCAAGTTGAGCCATCATGCCCGCGCTCCTTTTGCGACAATTGCGCTAACAGGACGAGAGGAGCCGTCATGAAGCCACGTAACATTGCCATCGCCTGCGGTGTCGCGGGAGTCACCGTCGGCCTTGCCGCTGCCGCTGGCATCGTTTACCGCAAGCAAATCAAGTCCGCCGCGTCGCTCAAACGCTTGACTGGCTACGCAGACGGCTATGACCTGTACGCAATCGACATCGCCTACGACTACGACCTTGACCGCATCATCGCAGCTGGCGTGCGCGACGACCAGGCCTACATCGATGCCGTGGTGGCGCAGGTGCTGCCCGGTGTGCCGGCACATGTCCAGGCGCCCCAGTTTGCCTGCAGCGCTTTTGTCGCCGTAGATGCCGAAGGCCGCGTGCGCACCGGCCGCAATTACGACTTTAAGGACGACACCTCGGCGTTGCTGGTGCGCAATCACCCACGCGGCGGTTATGCCTCCATCGGGTTTGCCGCCCTTAACAACCTGGGCGATAACACTCCGCTTGACTCCGTCGCCGGACGTGCCGCCGCACTCATGGGCCCGTTTGCTCAGCTCGACGGCGTTAACGAATGCGGCGTATCCATTGCCGTACTCACCCTGGATTCCAAGCCCTGTGACCAGGACACGCAACGCCCCGTCATCAATACCTCGCTCGCCATCCGTCTGGTGCTCGACCGTGCCGCCACCACGCAAGAAGCTGTCGACCTGCTTTCTGCCTACGACATGCACGCCATGGCCGGACGCGATTACCACTTCTTTATCAACGACGCCTCCGGTGACGCGCGCGTAGTAGAGTGGGATCCGCGCGATCCCGACCGCGCTTTTAAAGCGACTCCTGTACGCCAGGTTACGAACTTCTATGCCTGCTATGGCGACGAAGTGCTGCCCAATCAAAAGAATGGCGAGCTGGGCCATGGTAAAGAGCGCGCCGTCGCAATCGCCGATGTCCTTGACGCCCATGTCGGTGCCCAGGACGAGGCAGTCGCTTGGAAGGCCCTACGCGCCGCAGCGCAAGAGCCCAATCCGGAAGACATCACCAGCAATACGCAGTGGTCGGTCGTCTTTGACAACACCGAGCCCGCTGCCGCCATCACGCTGCGCCGCCACTGGGGCGACGTCGATGCCTTCGCGCTGTAAGGCGCTGGCACCGTCGTCCTTACGCTCGCCTGACGTTGCTTACATTTCCATACGCTTGAGCTAACACGTTTTACCCCCGCATCAACAGTGTGCGGGGGTAAACTTATGCGCATGTTATAACTTGCCCGGAAGGATTCACCATGCTTAGGATCGGTCTTCTTACTAGTGGCGGCGACTGCCAGGCGCTCAACGCCACCATGCGCGGCATTGTCAAAACGCTTATGACCAATAGCAAAGAGCCTATCGAGATTTATGGCTTTGAGGACGGATATCAGGGCCTTATCTACAGCAGGTTCCGTGTCATGACACCCGCCGATTTTAGCGGCATCCTCACCCGCGGCGGCACTATTCTGGGCACGAGCCGCACGCCGTTTAAGCGCCTGAACATTCCCGAGGCCGACGGCGTCGAGAAGGTGCCCGCGATGGTCCACACCTATCACAAGTTGCAGCTCGACTGCCTGTTTATGCTGGGCGGCAACGGCTCCACCAAGACCGCCAACCGCCTGCGCGAAGAGGGCCTCAACGTTATCGCCCTGCCTAAGACCATCGATAACGACACCTGGGGCACCGAGATGACGTTTGGCTTTACGAGCGCCATCGACGTCGCCACCAAGTGCATCGACGACATCCACACTACCGCCTCGAGCCACGGCCGCGTGTTCGTCATCGAGATCATGGGCCATAAGGTCGGCTGGATCCCGCTGTATGCCGGCGTCGCGGGCGGTGCGGATGTCATCTTGATTCCCGAGATCCCCTACGACATGGACCAGGTCATCAAGACCATCGAGCATCGCATGGAGACCGGCAGCCGCTTTACCATCGTGGCCGTCGCCGAGGGCGCTATCTCCAAGGAGGACGCGGCGCTGTCCAAGAAGGAGTACAAGAAGAAACTCGCCGAGCGCACGAGCCCGTCAATCGTGTACGACATCGCCAAGGAGATCGAGGCCAAGACCGGTCGCGAGACCCGCGTCGCCATCCCCGGTCACACGCAGCGCGGAGGCCAGCCCGACGCCCAGGACCGCATCTTTGCGACTCAGTGCGGCGTCGAGGCAGCGCTCGGCTGCCTGCGTGGCGAGTTTGGCTACATGATTGCCCTGCGCGACGGCAAGATGTGCCACATGCCGCTCGAGGAGGTCGCCGGCAAGCTCAAGTATGTCGACCCCCAGAGCGATCTGGTGCGCGAGGCCAAGGCGCTGGGCATCAGCTTCGGCAACGAATAGCCTCGGCCGAAATCCATCCCATCGGGCCCTCCGACCCCGCCCGACGTATTTCGATTTGGCTCCTCCCTTGACTCCGTCAAAGGTCGCCAATCGAAATCGTCGGGCGGGGTCGGAGGGTCCTGCGTTTACATGCTCGCCGAGGCTATTCGCCTTCTTGCTACAGGTGCCTAGCCTGAAATTAAGTTGCGGTGAAATAGTTCCAGCTTAGCCCTCAAATGGCTGAATCTAGAAACTATTCCACCGCAACTTACTGAGTGGGGGCTCTTGGCTGCTACTTGCACTGACATTTGTCCTGAAATGGCTGGTCGTTAGGGGTTGCTACCGGTAGTTGCGGTAGGGTTGGGGCAGATTCTAACTAGAGATGGTGGTCGCTACCGGTTGTTCTCGGCATACTCGGCTCATTCGATTCGACCATCAAACGAAAGGAACCACCATGGATCTTGCGATGGCGCAGCGCCTCGTCGATCGCCGCAAAGCTGCCGGGCTTTCTCAGGAGGCGCTTGCCGCCCAGCTGGGTGTGAGTCGTCAGGCTGTCAGTAAATGGGAACGCAGCGAGTCCTCACCCGATACCGATAGCCTCATTGCGCTCGCCGCGCTGTATGGTGTGTCGCTGGATGAGTTGTTGTATGGGGAAGCGGCTAGTGATGCCGATGGCTCAGAGGACGGCAGCACCGAAACGGTGGATGAGGCTAAAGAGGCCGAAGATTCTGCCGAGCACGCCGATTGTGGCGACAAACCACTTGTCGATATTTCCCTCGCGCGCGGCATCCACGTCATTGATCCCAATAAAGGCGAGGAAGTCCATGTTGGCTGGAACGGCATCCATGTGACCAACGAGCGCAAGGGCGAAGAGGTGCATGTGGGGCCGGACGGCGTGCATGTCGATACGCTTGAGGACGATGGACATAGCGTGCATACCGATGACGACGGCACCGTCACCATCGACGGCGAGACGTTCTCCAGCTGGAAGGAAGCACACGACAAGCTCGACCATCATGGCAAGCATTTCCACACCAAGGTCGGACGTACATGGAACAAATTCCCCTTCCCCGCGCTTGTCGCCCTCGCCTATCTGGTGCTCGGCATTGTCTACGGCACA
>DBEYTJ010000107.1:0-6355 GCA_048181065.1 Collinsella sp. | reverse complement strand
GAGTGACTTCTTCGACACCATGGGCACCGCGATGGCCGTGGCCAAGCAGGGCGAGTTCCTCACCGACGACGGCAACGTCGAGAATATCAAGGAGATCCTGATCGTCGACTCCGCCGCCGCTGCTGTGGGCGGTTTCATGGGTGTCTCCTCCATCACCACCTTCGTCGAGTCCACTTCCGGCGCCGCCGACGGTGGCCGCACGGGCCTCACCTCCGTCACCACCGGCGTGCTGTTCATTCTCGCCGCGTTCTTCTCCCCCATCGTCACCATCGTTTCCAGCGCCGCCACCTGCGGTGCTCTGGTCTACGTCGGCTACCTCATGATGAGCGAGGCCTCCGAGATCGATTGGTCCGACGTGTCTCAGGGTTTCCCGGCGTTCATGATTGTCGCCGGCGTGCCCTTCACCTACTCCATCTCTGCCGGCATCGGTCTGGGCTTTATCGCCTACGTGATCGTCGCGCTCTTCAAGGGCGAGGCTTCCAAGATCAAGCCGCTCATGTGGATCGCAGCCCTCGCCTTCCTCGTCTACTTCTTTGTAGCGTAACGGCAAAGCTGCCAAAGCAGAACACCAAAGCGCGGAGTCGCATCGAGCGGCTCCGCGCTTTGCTTTTAAAGCCAGGCATCGCACGGACACGCAATGTATTGCCTCCCAAGTTTTGGACATTTTGCCCTCCAAACGGCACTACCGCCGGCTACATCCTGCAGATATGCTGGGCGTAATCGCATAGGCCCTATGAGGATGGGAGTAACCATGGCCGCCTTGTTCACGACCCCCAAGCGCAATGACAAAACCTCTGGAGCCCATTTTGTCGAGCCCGACGTGCGCCGTCGCACGCTGCTCGCACACGGAAGTTGGCGTCGCGTGACGCGCCGCATCGTCTGCGGCCTGACCTGCGCGCTCACGGTGAGCTCGTTGCTCATGCCGAGTGTCTCGCTCGCGGCGGAGTGGGTGGACGTCGGCGGCGTCCGCCACGAAGCGGCCGCGGGGCCCGCGGGAGACGCCGCCGGCACCTGGTCATGGGATGGCGCCGATGACATGAAGCTCAACGGCTATAACGGCGGCGTGATCGAGGCCGCTGGCAAGCTCAACATTGCCTACGAGGGCAACAACACCGTCACTAACGACGACGGCCGCGGCATCAAGGTTAAGGATGGCGCGAACGAGAACGCCGAGCTTAATATTCAGGGCGACGCGTCCAGCACGCTCAACGTGACATCTTCTCGTGACGCCATCACTTCCGTCGGCAACATCAGCATCGACGGCGCTGGCACTGTCAACGCCACGAGCACCGAGCACGATGCCATCGATGCCGGGGGCGATGTCACCATCAAGGGCTCGGGAAACGTTAACGCCACGGGCGATTCGGATGGCATCAGGGCCGACGGCAACATCACGATCGACAACAGCGGAACCGTCACCGCCAAGGCCACCGAGGATCAGGGTATCGATGCTAACGAGAACCTCATCATAAAGGGCGGCGGCAAGGTAGAGGCAAGCTCTATCAAAGACAATGCGATTTGGGCCGACGGCAACATCGAGATCTCGGGTGGTAGCCAGGTCAAGGCAAGCTCCGAGGAAGACGCCGCCATCGACGGTAAAAACAGCCTCACGGTCACGAACGCTTCCCTCAACGCAAGTGGCGTTGGGTATGGCATCTATGTCTACAAGGGCATCACGCTCGATGGCGCGACCGTGACGGTCCGCGCAAGCTCAGATGGCGGGGAAATCAGCGCACTCTTCACCGATGAGGACGACATCGTCATCAAGAACGGCTCGACTGTGGATGCGCTCGCAGAAGGCAGGTTCTCGGTTGCAATCTCCACCAGTAATTTCTACTCCGACGAAGCGGGTGGCCATATCTACATCAGCGACTCCGTTGTCAAGGCTATAGCCCGCTATGTCGAGACCGGTGGCGATGGCCCCGATCACTACAGCAACGACCAAAGCGGCGCGGTCATTCCCGAGCATAGGGGCCTGAACATCGGCATCTTCGCCCAGACCAGGGAGGGCATCACGCCCGCGACCATCTCAATCGTCCGCAGCAAGGTCACTGCCGAAGGAGACACGGCGGCGATCTTCGCCCTTGCCATGAGCGCGGACGGCGAGGCGATCGGCACCATAGAAATCGAAGGCTCCACCATCCTGACGCCTGAAGGCGGCAAGGTCATTGACTATCGCAACAAAGAAGAGCTCAGCAACGGCGACATCTACGAGGCAGGTCAAACCATCGGCACGGGCGACGCCACGATCGACTCCCCCTATGACGCCGCTGTCGCCAAGAGCACGGTCATCGTGCCTCCCGAGGAGATCAAACCCGAGGAGAAGCCCGGCGAGACCAAGCCCGAGGGTTCCAAGTCCGAGGGCACGAAGACGACCAAGACCGTTGCAGTTGCAGCCACGGGAGCCAAGACCACCGGCAAGCTCGCGGCAACCGGCGACGCCTCGAACGCAGCCATCGTGGCAGCCGCCCTTGCAGGAACAGCCGCCATCGCCGCGGGCGCCGTGGTGAGCCGCAAGCGCTCATAAACGCCTTTGGCCTTTAACGCGCGAGACGGCACCCACAGAAGTGCTAGCCTGCACACCGTTTAGCAACGCCACCGCCGAGCTCCCCTCCGGCGGTGGCGTTTCCTGTTTGCGCCCGCACGACGCGCATGCGATTGTTCTTAATGCAGCCCAACCTGTATGCGCCAGCGTGCGACAATTGGGGCTGCCGATATCACAACACTGAGAGAAGCCCGTCATGGAAGCGCATCAAAAGCAGATAACCGTTTATTCGAATCATACGGAAAGCGCGCCTGTCATCTACCTTCCAGTGGTCGTGGGCGACGGCAGCGAGGTTTATAAGTGTTGCCGAGAGCTCGACTGTCCGCCATTCGCCCTCGTCACCATTGGCGGGCTCGATTGGAATCGCGAGCTGAGCCCCTGGGCATGCGACGGGACCGTACGCGATGCCGAGCCTTTCGGCGGCCAAGCTGCCGATTTTCTTGATGAGCTGCTGAATCAGATAATCCCCCAGGTCGAGTCGTCGCTTCCTCAACCGCCCACCCGGCGCGGCATTGCCGGTTACTCGCTCGCGGGCCTCTTCGCACTCTGGTCCCTCTGGCAAACCGACGCCTTTGACCGCGCCGCGAGCGCATCGGGGTCGCTATGGTTTCCCGACTTTGTCGACCGTGCCAGCACGGCCCCTTTTGCCGGCAGCCCGCAAGCCGTCTACCTGTCACTCGGCAAAAAGGAAACCAAGACGCCCAACCGCATGATGCGGCATGTACTCGACGACACACGCGCGATGGAAACGTTGCTCGTCGAGCGCGGCATTCCAACAACGCTGGAGCTCAACCCCGGCAATCACTTTGCCCAAACCGACTTACGCATGGCCCGCGGCATCCACTGGATACTGACACATTAAAAATGGTGCCCACACGCATATACGCATGGGCACCATATCTTGTTTTAGCTGAACGCAGCTGCTACTCAGCAGCCTCCTCAAGCTCGGAGACATCAAACTCAAAGTCGTTACCCGGCAGGATGGCGTTGAGCACAATGCCCACCAGTGAGCCCACGGCAATGCCGGACAGCGAAATGGTCACGCCGCCCAGCTCCAACACGATGGCGCCGGCGGTGCTGTACGCGATGCCGAGCGAAAGCACGAGCACCAGCGCGGCAACCAGCACGTTGCGGTTGTTCTGGAAATCGACCTGGTTCTCGATGAGGTTGCGGACGCCCACAGCGCTGATCATGCCGTAGAGCACGAGCGACACACCGCCGATCACACACGCCGGCATGGCCGCAATGACAGCCGCGAACTTGGGGCAGAACGAAAGCACGATGGCGCAACACGCGGCAATTCGAATTACGCGCGGGTCGAACACGCGCGTCAGGGCGAGCACGCCGGTGTTCTCACCATACGTAGTGTTGGCCGGAGCGCCAAAGAGCGAAGCCAGAATCGTGGCAAGGCCGTCGCCGAGCAGCGTGCGATGCAGACCGGGATCGGCAATGTAGTTGCGCTCGCAAGTCGAACCGATAGCAGAGATATCGCCGATATGCTCGATCATGGTCGCGAAGGCCAGCGGCATGATGGTGATGATGGCCGTCGTGGCAAGACCGCTATCGAACTGCGGCCCAAAGAGTGCAAACACGGTGTTGTCCCACACGATGGGCAGACCGACCCACGGAGCGGCGGCAACGCCCGAGAAATCAACCTCGCCGAGCGCAGCCGCAACGGCATAGCTCACCACAACGCCCAGCAAAATCGGCACGATCTTGACCATGCCACGGCCCCAGATGTTGCAGATGACGATAACGGCAACGCCAATGACAGCCACAAGCCAGTTGGTCTGGCAGTTAGCAATAGCGGAACTTGCCAGGATCAAGCCGATGGAAATGACGATGGGGCCAGTCACCACCGGCGGAAAGAAACGCATGACACGCTTGGCGCCAAACGCGCGGAAGAGCGCCGCCAGCACCGGATAGAGCAGACCGGCACAAGCTACGCCCAGGCAGGCGTAGGGCAAAAGCTCGGTCTCGCCGTTGGGCGCGATTGCGGCATAACCGGCAATAAAGGCAAACGATGAGCCCAAAAATGCCGGCACCTTACCGCGCGACAGGAAGTGGAACAGCAGCGTGCCCAAGCCGGCAAACAAAAGCGTTGCCGATACCGAGAGGCCGGTGAGCACGGGCACCAGCACGGTGGCGCCAAACATGGCAAACAGGTGCTGTAGGCCGAGCAGGAACATGCGCGGGCGGCCGAGCGACGATGCGTCGTAGATGGCATCGCTGACGGCGGGCGTCGAGGACTGGGACATGGAAGTCCTTTCATGATGGAAGGGCGATCAGGCATATCGGATAACCTGCCCGATCGATACGATCCGAACCATTGTACGTGATACGCCATGTCTCGCACGCGCCGTCACCTGCAAACGGTAGCGTTACTTCCAAACGCGCTCGGCAATGCGCTTGACCAGCGCGATCTTCGCCCACTGCTCGTCCTCGGTCAGCTTGTTGCCAATCTCGCAGCTGGCAAAGCCGCACTGGGGCGACAGGTACAGATTCTCGAGCGGCACATACTTTGTGGCCTCGTGGATACGTTCGACGATAACGTCTTCGTCCTCAAGCTCAGCCGCCTTTGTAGTGACCAGTCCCAGCACCACCTTCTTGCCGGGGGCAACGTACTTGAGCGGCTCAAAGCCGCCGGCGCGGGGTGTGTCGAACTCCAGATAGAACGCATCGACATTCTCATGTGCGAACAGGTACGGCGCGATGGGGTCGTAGCCGCCCTCAAAGGCATAGGTGGAATGGTAGTTGCCGCGGCACACGTGCGTGTTGATAACCAGATCGTCGGGCTTGCCCTCGATGGCGGCGTTGTTGAGCGCCACGCCCAGCTCGCTTACCTTTTGCAGGTCGACCGGGCTCATGCCGGTCTTGGACACAAAGTCGGTATCGCAATAGATGCCCCAGGTGCAGTCATCAAACTGGATGTTGCGGCAGCCTGCTGCGTACAGATCGGTGATCACCGTGCGATAAGCGGCCGCAATGGCGTCGGCAAGTTCCTCATCGGTCTTATAGACAGCGCGCAGGCTCTCCTGCTGGCCGTCGCAGCGATCGAGTGTGACCTCAGAGAACGTCTGGATCGGCGCCGGAATGGTCTGGCGTGCGACCTGGCCCTCCCCCTCAAGCGCCTTGACGAACTTAAAATGCTCGACGAACGGGTGGTTCTCGCCGCTAATGGGACCAGTAACCACGGCGGTGTCGGCCGTCGTCTCCTCGTCATGGAACATATAACCCGTGCGTGAGGTGCGGCGCTCAATGCCGTTAAGGCCCCACATAAAATCGAGGTGCCAGTAGCTGCGGCGGAACTCGCCATCGGTGATCACCCGCAGGCCGGCGGCCTTCTGCTTGGCCACCAAATCGCGAATGGCGTCGTCCTCGACGGCCTTAAGGCCGGAAGCGTCGAGTTTACCCGCGACATAGGCGGCACGGGCGTCCTTTACAGCCTGCGGACGAAGAAAACTGCCGACGATATCGGCGCGAAACGGCGCGTTCGGTTGAATCGAAGTGCTCATAGATATCTCCCTTTGCATTGGTCGCTTTACTGGGACAGAGTATGAGCGCTCATATGCCCATCGTAAAATATACGTTTATAACAGTTTGATATAGATGCTTCCTATATCAGTCTGGACCGTCATAAAGAGACTTGAACCGTGCGGAGCACAGCACCCTAGATATGCTGACGAATCGCGTCGATATAGGCCCGACCGTAGCGCGTGAGCGTCGTGTTCTTGCGCGTGATGATGCCAATCTCCATGTACTCGTCCACGTCGAGCGGAATCGAGATAATGCCGGGGCCGTTGAGCTCGT
>DBEYTJ010000106.1:0-4047 GCA_048181065.1 Collinsella sp. | reverse complement strand
GATCTGGATGGCGCCCTCCTGGGCGAGCTCCTCCATACCCTTCACGAACTGCTTGCGCTTGAGAGTGTCGACCTGCGAAATGCGTGCGAAGTGCTCGGGCGAGAAGGTGGGGATGCCGGAGAAGCGCACGGGAGGCTTGCCGGTGCACACCGTGTCGCCAATGGAGAAGATGCCCGGGTCAAACAGTCCGACGATATCGCCGGCATAGGCCTCGTCCACGATGGCGCGATCGTCGGCCATCATCGACGTGCCCGTGGCGAGCTTAAGCTTGCGGTTGCCCTGCACGTGAAAGGCATCCATGCCGCGCTCGAACTTACCCGAGCAAATGCGCACAAAGGCGATGCGGTCACGGTGGTTCTTGTCCATGTTGGCCTGAATCTTAAACACAAAGCCGCTAAAGTCGTCGCGGCAAGGATCGACCGGCTCACTGGTGAGCGTATCGGTATAGGCGCGCGGCGTCGGGGCCAGACGCAGGAACTCCTTGAGGAAGGGCTCCACACCAAAGTTGGTGAGCGCCGAGCCAAAGAACGCCGGGCTCAGCTTGCCGCAGGCCACGGCATCCAAGTCGAGCTCGTCGCCGGCGCCATCGAGCAGCTCGATATCGTCCATTAGGTTCTTATGGTTCTCCTCGCCAATGAGCTCATCCATGGCGGGGTCGCCCAGCTCGGCCTCGACCTCGGCGACCTTCTTGGTGGCGTTGGCGTGACCATCGCCCTCAAAGGCGATAACGCGACGGGTCTGACGATCGAACACGCCGCGGAAGTTACGACCGCTGCCGATCGGCCAGTTCATGGGATACGTATTGATACCCAGGACATTCTCGATCTCTTCCATGAGCTCAAACGGGTCGCGAGCCTCGTGGTCGAGCTTGTTCACAAAGGTGAAGATGGGAATGTGGCGCAGCGTACAGACCTTAAAGAGCTTTTTGGTCTGGGCCTCGACGCCCTTGGCGCCGTCGATGACCATGACTGCGGCGTCGGCGGCCATAAGGGTACGGTAGGTATCCTCCGAGAAGTCCTGGTGGCCGGGGGTATCGAGGATGTTGACGCAGGCGCCGTTGTAGGTGAACTGCAGCACCGAGGAGGTAACGGAAATACCGCGCTCCTTCTCGATGTCCATCCAGTCCGAGACGGCATGCTTGGCCGAGCTCTTGCCCTTGACCGAGCCGGCAGTCTGGATGCTGCCGGTATAGAGCAGCAGCTTCTCGGTAAGCGTGGTCTTACCGGCGTCCGGGTGGCTGATGATCGCGAATGTGCGGCGCGACGAGATTTCATCCGACAGGCTTGCCATGCGGATCCTTTCTTGCATTGAGTGCATTACGTCGTTGTAACCGCACTATTGTAGCCGCGAAATCCCGCTTTAGGGCACCTATCAGGACAAATTCATCAGTTAGGGCCTGGATAGCCGGCCCAATCTGAATTTGTCTCTTGCGCAACTGTGCATAGTGTATATATACTGTGCTTACCGGTTATATACACGTGTAGTCCAACAGCTAAGGAGCCGCTGTGGACATCATCCTATCCAATTCGAGCGATAAGCCCATCTACGAACAGATATCTTCGCAGGTCAAAGCTCGGATCCTTTCGGGCACACTCACTGCGGGAGCCAAACTCCCCAGCATCCGTGCACTCGCGAGCGATCTTGGCGTGAGCGTCATCACCACCAAGCGCGCCTACGCCGACCTGGAGCAGCTCGGGTTTATCTGCACCGTGCAGGGCAAGGGCTGCTTTGTCGCCGAGGGCAACCAAGAACTCTTGCGTGAAAACCAGCTCTTCCATATCGAAGAGTTACTTGCGAAAGCGGCAAGCCAAGCCGAAGCCTTGGGCGTCACGCGCGACAAGCTGCACGAAATGCTCGACCTCGTGGCCCCCGAAACTATGCAGTAGCCATCTGCAAGAAAGGCTATGCCATGCAAAACCTTTTAGAACTCAAAGGTATCTCACGCCGTGTGAGCGACCGCTTTTCGCTGCGCGACGTCACGCTTGCCGTGGAACCCGGCCAGATTGTTGGCTTTGTGGGCGCAAACGGCGCCGGCAAAACCACGACGATTCGAGCCGCGCTCGGGCTTATAAAGCTCGATGCCGGCGAGGTGCACCTGTTTGGGCAGCGCTGTGGCGCCGACGCGCCCGATGAGGCGCAGCGCCATCTACGCTCCCGCGTCGGTCTTGTCCTGGACACGTGCCCCTTCCCCTCCACGCTCAAGGTGGGCCAGATCGAGTCGCTCGTAGGCCCGGCGTACCCCACGTGGGACCGCGAAACGTTCGCCGGATTCATCAACCGATTTGGCCTCGATCCTAAGACAAAAGTCAAGGACCTCTCCCGCGGCATGGGCATGAAACTGCAGCTTGCCTGTGCACTCAGTCACAATGCCAAACTGCTCGTTTTGGACGAAGCCACCGCAGGCCTCGATCCCATGGCACGCGAGGAACTGCTCGATGAGCTGCTTGCCTTTGTCGCCGACGGTCAGCACAGCGTGCTGCTCTCGAGCCACATTACGTCCGACCTCGATCGCGCCGCCGACCGCGTCATCTGCATCGATAACGGCTCGATTATTTTTGACCTGCCGCGCGAGGACATTACCGACCGAGCCGGCATCGCCCACTGCACCCAAGCACAGGCCGCCGAGCTTATGGCTTGCGTCGAAGGCGCCCGTGCCGTCCACCACGCCTATAGCGTGGACGTGCTCGTGCCCAACCGTCGCGAAACGCTCGAGGCCTTCCCCGAGATTCCCAGCGATCGGGCAACCATTGATGACTATCTTCGCCTCATGCTGAAAGGAGCTTCGAAATGAAACGCGCCTTTATGTCCGAGCTCGCCATCGCTCGCTCGCTTATCCCGAGCATTGCAGGCGTCGGCCTGTTCATGTTTGTCGTGCTGACCCTTGCCAACGCGTCGGATGTCGATTCCGGCATGAGCGCCGGCGCCTGTGCGGTCAGCGCAATGTCGCCCATCATAATCATGAACTCGCTAGCTGGCTACGATAACCAAAACGGCTGGGAGCGTTATCGAGCAACGTTGCCCTTCTCGCGCAAAGACATCATCTGCGCACGCTACCTGTGCATCGTTGTCTTCTCGGCCATCATGGCCTGCGCCGCCGCGCTTCTGAGCATCGTCTCCATCCCGCTTTTCAACAGCGCGGGCATCCCCTCGACGGGACAGGCCGTCTTTGAGACCGCAATGGCCTCGGCGGCATCGATGCTCATCTCCCTCATGATGGTGTTTTTGGCGCAGCCGCTGTTCTTTCGATTTGGACACATGGAGGCGCTGCGCCTATCCGTTGGCCTGTTTGCCCTGCTTGGTTGCGGCACAATGTCCACGCTGAGCTCCTCCAACCCCATCAGCAACTGGCTCATGTCGATTGCCGGAGCAAATCCCGATCCCGCCGTTCTGGGCTGTCTGTGCGCAGGAATTGCCGTGCTGGCCCTCGCGCTATGTGCAATCAGCTACACCGTCAGCACCAAGGTTTATCGAGTACGCGATCTGTAGCCACGCGAGTCTCAATCCACGAAGGGCGCGATCGCCCCCCCCGCAAATCCGTGACAAATGGCATGTCCTCGGCGTGCGCCACCGCGCTACTTGCGCAGCGGCTTGGGCAGTGGAATGCCGGCGGCGATGACGGCGGCGATAATCATGCAGACGATACCCTTGAGCGGGAAGCACATGAGCAGCAGGCCCACGACCATGACCGGCTGACGCATGACCGCACCCATCGTCGATGCCGTGCAGACGGCGACGCAAAAGACCGGATCTGCGCCGGTGAGGATGGCAAGGCCATAGCCCAGGCTTACGCCCGAGAAGATAACCGGGAAGAAGTGGCCGCCGCGCCAACCAAGGTTGATGAGGGCGGGCGTCAGCATGGCCTTAACAAGACCGGTCGCGATAAGCACGCCGGCGGGAATGGTCAGATAGGTTTCCATGAGCACGTCGGCCTGGGTCTCGCCGGCAAACATGGTGTAGGGCAGGACCGTGCCGCAGATGGCGAGCGCCAGACCGGCTAGCATGGCCTTGACGACAGGACGCTCCCCTATTGCATGGGCAAGCGCTTCG
>DBEYTJ010000105.1:0-15574 GCA_048181065.1 Collinsella sp. | reverse complement strand
GCTCCGGGAAGTTCGCGAAGCCCACTTCCCGGAGCAAGGCAACCCGCCCGGAGCAGGCCCCAGCGCGAGACCGTCCCGGATGCTATTCGTTGTCGCCGGCAGTTAGCTGCGTTGCGGAGAGTACGCCGTCGGCAGCGGTTGCGGCTGCGGCGTCGGGCCAGACCCAGTCGGTAAAGGCCGGGTGATCGAAGCCCTCGTCGCACGCGAACTCAAAGGCCTCGGTGCGGAAGGCCTCCCACTCATCAATCTGCTCGGCAAACTTATAGGCGTCAACCATGCGCAGTACGTCGGCGGCCAGGGCCCAGCGGTCCATGTTGTTCAGGCGCAGCATGTCAAACGGCGTGGTCGTGGAGCCCTTCTCCTCGTAGCCGTGAACGCGGAAGGCATCGTGGCCGGGACGGTTCCAGATCAGGCGGCGAATCGTGCCGGCATAAGCGTGGAATGCGAAGAGCACGGGCTTCTCGCCGCGGCCAAACAACTCAGCCCAGCGCTCATCGCTGATGGCTTGGTCGTTCTCGCAGACGTTCTGGATCTTGAGCAGATCGACTACGTTGACAAACCAGACCTTGATGCCCAGCCCGCGCAGCATATCGGTTGCGGCCAGTGCCTCGAGCGTCGGCACGTCACCGCAAGTAGCGACCACGACGTCGGTCTCGGCGAGCGAGTCGGCAGTCGATGCCCACTCCCAAGTCGCTACGCCCTCGGCGAGCTCAGACTTGGCCTCGTCGACCGTCTGGAAGGTGGGGGCGGGCTGCTTGCCACAGAAGATGGCATTGACGCAGTCGGTGGACTGGTAGACGCGCTCGGCCACAGCAAGGGCCATGTTGGCATCGGCCGGATAATAAGCATTCACGACATGCGTGTCGTTGGCCTTGTTGAGCAGCAGGTCGATAAAGCCGGGGTCCTGGTGCGAAAAGCCGTTGTGGTCCTGGCGCCAAACATGGCTCGACAGCAAAATGTTGAGGCCGCTGATAGGAGCACGCCACGGAATCTCGCGCTTGGTTGCTTCGAGCCATTTGCAGTGCTGGTTGACCATGGAATCGACCACGTGGACAAAGCTCTCGTAGGAGCTCCACACACCGGAGCGGCCGGTGAGCACGTAGGCCTCGAGGAAGCCCTCGCACTGGTGCTCGGACAGCTGCTCGACAACCTTACCGGAACCGGCCAGCAGCTCGTCGTTGGCACCGTCCTCGTAGAAACCGGCATCCCACTGCTTCTTGGTCACCTTATAGGCAGCCTGCAGGCGGTTGGACGCGGTCTCGTCGGGACCGAAGATGCGGAAATCATCCATGTTCTTGGCCAGAACATCGGCAGTGTACTCACCAAAGACGCGGGCGGCCTCGGTGGAGCCCCAGCCGTGGCCCTTACTTGCGACGGGAATCTCGTGAGCGTGAATATCGGGAAGCTCGAGCTCGCGGCGTACCTTGCCTCCGTTCGCGTTGGGATTGGCGCCGATACGCAGCTCGCCGGTCGGCATAAAGGCCGTCACCTCGGGGCGCACCTGGCCCTCGGGCGTAAAGAGCTCCTCGGGCTTGTAGGAGCGCAGCCACTCGCGAAGCACGCGGAAGTGCTCGTGGGTGTCCTTGGCACTCGCCAGCGGCACCTGATGGGCGCGCCAGGAGTCCTCGGTCTTCTTGCCATCAATCTGCTTGGGGCAGGTCCAACCCTTGGGCGTACGGAACACGATCATGGGATAGGCCGGACGGACCACGGTCTCGCCCGCAGTGGCCTGAGCCATAGCGGTGGCCTTGATGTCGCAGATCTCATCGAAGACCTGCTCGAACAGGGCGGCGAAACGCGCATGAATGCTCGCATGGCTCTCGTCGTCAAAGCCGGCGACAAAGAAATACGGCTTATAGCCCATGCCCTCAAAGAACTTGGCGAGCTCCTCGTCGGACACGCGGGCAAGAATGGTGGGGTTGGCGATCTTGTAGCCGTTGAGGTGCAGGATCGGCAGGACGATACCATCGGTTGCCGGGTTCACGAGCTTGTTAGACTGCCAAGAGGTCGCGAGCGGACCGGTCTCGGACTCGCCGTCGCCCACCACAGCCACGGCCAGCAGGCTCGGGTTATCCATGACGGCACCGTAGGCGTGGCTGAGCGTGTAGCCGAGCTCGCCGCCCTCATGGATGGAGCCAGGCGTCTCGGGCGCAAAATGGCTCGGAATACCGCCGGGGTAGGAAAACTGGCGGAAGAACTTCTGCAGGCCGGCCTCGTCATTGGTAATGTCGGGGCGAATCTCGCGATAGGTACCATCGAGCAACGACTGGGCGGTGCCAGCGGGGCCACCGTGACCCGGGCCCATCAAGAAGATCGCGTTCTGGTTGTGATCGGCGATGAGGCGGTTGACATGACCGAACAGGAAGTTGATGCCGGGCGTGGTGCCCCAGTGACCGACCAGGCGGTGCTTAACGTCCGGGCGACCAAAGTCACGCACCTCGCCGGTTTTCTCATCGACAAAGTCGGGGCGCATGAGCGGGTTAGAGCGAAGGTAGATCTGACCGACGGACAGATAATTCGATGCACGCCAATACAGGTCGACGCCCTCGAGCTCGGAAGCCGGCACCTCGTGGCCCAGCTTTTGCCACGGCGTCCCCAGTGTTTTAGCCATTGTTTATGTCCCTCCGCTGTGCGGTCGCCCTCCAATACGGCAACCATTCGTTGGGACTAGTATATTTGCTAAAACGTTTTATCATGGTGAAAAAACGTTTTATCACCCTTATCAATCACATCGATCAACAAAACGCGACATTCACCTGCGGCATTGTCTGCCACAGGTGCTCCACATTCGGTCTCTGCAAATTGATAAACGTGTTTAGTTATGTTTAGTAAGCTCGAGCACGCTGCCCTTAACGATAAGCGCCGGCTCCAGGACGACCTCTTCGGCACGCCTACCGCCCCTACCGGCAAGACGCTTGGACATGCAGCCAAAAGCATGTTCCGCGAGGACACCAGGATCCTGCTCAATGGCGGTCAGCGCCGGCTCAAAGAGAACGTCGGCCGCCGAGTTGTCATAGCTCACCACCGAAATATCGCCCGGGATGCTCTTCCCCATCTCGTGCAAACGCTTGAGCAGACCGAGGGCAATGTTGTCCGAGCTTGCGAACACGGCAGTGGCGTCGGTTGCGAGCACCGCCTCCGAGGCCTCGTAGGCGCTCGGAATGTAGTACTCGCTCTCAAACTCCAAACGCGCGTCGATAGGCAGGCCAACCTCGCGCAGCGCGCGCTCATAGCCGGCAAGTCGCTTGCGACCCGTATTGGAACGACGCGCATTAACCAAGCAGGCAATGCGACGGTGGCCCTGCTCGATCAGATAGCGGGTAGCCATATAGCCACCCATCTCGTGGTCGAACATCACCTTGTCGCACTCGAGCCCCTCAATGGCGCGGTCGACCATCACGGCAGGGATGGGTAGATGGCTGACCTCTTCGCGCAGGGCACGGTCGTCCGAGAACTCGTCGCCTACCACCAGGAAGACACCATCGACGCCGCGCGTCACCAGCTGGCGCAGCAGTTCCAAGTCATCGTCGGCGCTTCCGCCCGAGCTGGTAATAAAGAGCGCATAGCCGTCCTCGCGGCAGCGCTTTTCCAAGCTACCGGCAAGCGAGGCAAAAAATCGGCTCTCGATGTTGGGGACGATAAGACCCAGGGTGCGTGACTCGCGCATGACCAGGCTGCGCGCAATCTGGTTGGGAACATAGTGGTTGCGCGCCGCGACCTCCTTGATGAGCTTGCGGTTTTCTTCCGAGATGCGACAAGGCCGATTGTTGAGAACAAGCGAGACCGACGAGGGGGAAAGCCCCACCTCCTGGGCGATCTGCTTGAGGGTGACTTTGTTGGCCATCTCGCTCCTTCCAGGTTTACGCGCAATCTCTTGAAAGTATAGCGACTGCCCTTCTACCTCGATGATAAACACTTTACCAATCCGGTAGACGGCTGTTTTATTGCCGCCAGCGCACCAAATACGTCCAGGTGGGGTATATTGCAATCGATTGATGACAACGACCACCAAAAGGCGGATATTCGGATGCACGAGAACGACTTTTTTAACGAGGACCTGCTGTGCGCGCTCGCTGGCGTTGCCGGCGAGGACAACGTGTTGATGAGCGAGCCCATGCGCGAGCACACCACGTTTAAGATTGGCGGCCCGGCCGACGTCTTTGTCACGCCCGACACCGAGCAGGGCCTCGTCGCCACGCTCGATACCTGCTATCGCTGCGATCTGCCACTCACCATCGTGGGCAACGGCTCCGACCTACTCGTCGGCGACAAGGGCATACGCGGCGTCGTCGTAGCGCTAGGCGAGGGCCTCTCCGCCATTACCGTCGACGGCACGCACGTTACGGCAGCAGCCGGTGCGCTGCTTTCGGATGTTGCGGCCACGGCAGCCGAAGCCTGCCTCACCGGCATGGAGCCCATCTCGGGCATCCCCGGATCGGTCGGCGGCGCCTGCTACATGAACGCCGGCGCCTACGGTGCCTGCATGGCCGATGTTTTGGAGTCCGTGCGCGTCTATAAGCCCGCCCGCGCGCTCGACGACGGCACCCGCGGTAGCGGCAGCATCATCGAGTTCGATGTCGACGAGCTCAATCTGGGCTATCGCAAGAGCCGCATCGCCGACGACGGCTTCATCGTGCTTTCGGCCACCTTCAATCTCGCCCCGGGCAACGCCGCGATGATCAAGGCCGACATGGACGACTACCGCCAACGCCGCGAGGACAAGCAGCCGCTCGACATGCCGAGCGCCGGCTCCACTTTCAAGCGCCCCGAGGGCCACTTTGCCGGCAAGCTCATCATGGACGCCGGGCTGCGCGGCCACGCTGTCGGCGGCGCCCAGGTGAGCGAAAAGCACTGCGGCTTTATCGTCAACGCCGACCACGCCACCGCCGCCGACGTCGACGAACTCATCCGCCACATCCAAGCAACCGTCAAAGACCAATTCGGCGTAGACCTAGAACCCGAAGTCCACCGAGTAGGCGAATTTTTATAAAAGGAAGGCCCCGAAAGGGGCCTTCACTTTCTTTAATTCAGACAACCAGTCCGGTGTGTCGCGCCTTGAACCCGGAAGGCCCGGGACTGCGGGCGAGGCATAAGGTTGATCGCGAGTTCCGCACGCAAAGAAGGCCACTTAATGTGGCCTTCGTCTTGCGCAGGACTGCCCGAGCAGGCAACCTTATGCCTCGCCCGCAGTCCCGGACCAAGCCGCAGCTACGACAGCGCAATACCGCCAAGCCAGCCCCAGCGCACGCCAGAGCCAGTACCGTAAAAGCTAATGAACGAGTCAAGCGACCTCGACGTGATGGCGCCCTCGTTGCTCATAACGATGCCGCCGCCAACATAGATGCCCACGTGTCCGTACAGCAGACCCGGCGTACCGGTGCCGCTGTGCGACGAGTCGGCCACGATCATGCCCACCTGTAGCGCCGAACGATTGGAGCTGTAGCACCAAGCGTTAAACATGTCGCACGCATTGCCGCCAAAGTAGCCCACGCCGGCGTTACGGAACACGTTGGTAACCCACGCCGCGCACCAGTTCTGGCCAGGCGAGGGCGTAGAGTAGCACGCGTTGACGACGGCCTGCTGCTTGCCCGAGCCGGCATTCTGTTGCGGAGTTCCGGGCGCATACGATCCGCCACCCGAGCTTGAACCACCCGAGTAAGAATTGTTCTTGTTTGCGGCAGCCGCGGCAGCAGCAGCCTTCTTGGCAGCCTCCTCGGCCTGAGCGGCAGCAAGAATCTCGGAATCGCGCTGGGCCATGAGCTCCTTGACATCGTCGGAGAGGCCGTTCAGAACCGTCTGGACCTCCTGCTGCTTGGCCTGCATGTCCTGCATCTGAGCAGTCTGCTGGTCCTTGAGCTTCTCCAAGTCGGCTTTTTGCGACTCGAGCTCGGACTTCTGTGTATCGAGCTCTTTCTGGATGGTCTGGATGTCCTCGATGGCGTCACGGTCGCTCTTGTTGATCTTCTCGACGTAATGCGCGTTGGCGACGAGCTCCTCAAACGAGCCAGAAGCGAGCAGCAACGACAGGATATTGGTACCGCCCGACTTGTAGCTGGCGGCAACGCGATCGGAAAGGTCGTTACGCTTCTTCTTGAGCTCCGACTTCTTGGTGTCGATCTGCTCCTGGGTGTCGTCGATCTGACCCTGCACACCTTCGATATCGCTGAGGGTCTGGGCATTCTTGTTGGCGAGCGCCGCGTACTCATTAGCGATGCTATCGAGCTGAGCCTGGACCTCGTCGAGCTGGGCCTGGGCGGCATTCAGTTTGTCGGTGGTTTCTTGGCTGGCCTCAGCCGCATGGGCGCGGGCGGGCAGGCCAAAAAGAACAGCCGCGGAAGCAGCGCCGAAAAGAGCCTTGAGGGCAGTGCGGCGCGAAAGCTCCTGCGTAAAGATGGAATCGTTGTTCGGTGACATATGTACTCCGTTACATGCTTATTTATATGTCGCTCAACTCAAACATATTAACGCACATCGCGCTTGTCCCAACTATTTCCACGAACGGCTGGAAAAGCATGGTCAGCGGCTCGCAAATACGCCCCGCGCCAAAGGTAAGGATTATGCAAATAACACCCTATGAGTACGTTAACATCAATCCTCTGGTTTTCCTGCCCCGCGTGTTTTGGGCGCCCCCAGCTGCGCTATACTCCCCTCAAGAAGTGTTCCTGATTCGATAGGAGACTACATGTCCAAAGCACTCGACCCCAAAGACACCTGCGTCCTCGTTACCGGCGGCGCCGGCTTTATCGGCTCGCACACCGTCGTTCAGCTGCTCGAGGGTGGCTACCAGGCTGTCGTCGTCGATGACCTCTCCAACTCCAGCGCCGTTGCCATCGACCGCGTCAAGACCATCGTGGGCGACGAGGCCGCCAAGAACCTCACCTTCTACGAGGCCAACGTGCTCGACCGCGATGCGATGAACAAGATCTTCGATACCCACCAGATCGACCGCGTCATCCACTTCGCCGGCTTTAAGGCCGTTGGCGAGTCGGTGAGCAAGCCCGTCGAGTACTACCACAACAATATCGAGAACACCCTGGTGCTCATCGATGTCATGCGCAACCACGGTTGTAAGTCCATCATCTTCTCGAGCTCTTCGACCGTCTACGGCGATCCGGACAATCCGCCCGTCACCGAAGAGGACCCCAAGAAGCCCGCGACCAACCCCTATGGTTGGACCAAGTGGATGATTGAGCAGATCCTCATGGACGTCCACACCGCCGACCCCGAGTGGGACGTCGTGCTGCTCCGTTACTTCAATCCCATCGGTGCCCATCCGTCGGGCCTGATCGGCGAGGACCCCAAGGGCATCCCCAACAACCTGGTGCCCTACGTCGCCCAGGTCGCCGTCGGTAAGCTCGAGGCCGTTCAGGTCTTTGGCAACGACTACCCCACCCCCGACGGCACCGGCGTGCGCGACTACATCCACGTGTGCGACCTGGCATCTGGTCACGTTGCCGCCCTCAACTGGATGAACGGCAAGACCGGCGTCGAGATCTTTAACCTGGGCACCGGCACCGGCACCTCGGTACTCGAGGTCGTCGCCGCCTTCTCCAAGGCCTGCGGCAAGGAGCTGCCCTACGTGATTCGCGAGCGCCGTGCCGGCGATATCGCCGCCAACTGGTGCGATGCCTCCAAGGCCGAACGCATGATGGGCTGGAAGGCCCAGTACGATATCGCGGACATGTGCCGCGACAGCTGGAATTGGCAGAGCCATAACCCCAACGGCTTCGCCGACGCCGAGTAGAAAAACCCTACATAGCGTTCTTGCCCCGGTCTCACGATGTGAGACCGGGGCTTTTTTCATGGCGCGTAACCATTTACCGAAAATGGGCCAACTTTTTAATCTCGCCTATACATGTTTAAACAACATGTTCTACAATAGGAACATCGACTTTAAAACTCGGGACGGGCTGTTCACCCATCTGCAGGCCGATCCCACAACAAGAAGGTTGGTGAGCACATCCATGGAGCGTGCAAGCGGTGTTCTCATGCCCATCTCGTCCCTGCCCGGACCGTACGGCATCGGCGGCTTTGGCTGGAACGCCTATGACTTTGTCGATTTCCTCGCCTCGTGCAAACAACATTATTGGCAGATTCTGCCCCTTACGACGACGAGCTATGGCGACTCGCCCTATCAGTCGTTCTCGGCCCGTGCGGGCAACCCCAATTTCATCGACTTTGCCGAGCTTATCGAGGCCGGCTATCTGGAGCAGCGAGATATCGACGGCGTGTACCTGGGCTCCGACCCCAGCAATGTCGACTATGGCGCCATCTTTGGTGGCCGTCGTCAGATTCTCGACCGCGCCGCCGAACGCTTTGCCGTCGACAAGCCGGCCGACTTCGACGACTTTGTCCAAACCAACGAAGACTGGCTCATCCCCTACTGCGAGTTCATGACCGTCAAGGAGGAGTGCGGTCTCAAGGCCTTTTGGGAGTGGCCCGCAGAGCTCCGTACCCGCGGTGAAGCATCTGCCAAGGTCTGCGCCGCCCATCCCGCGCGCATGCTCTACCACCAGATGACGCAGTACTTCTTCGATCGCCAGTGGAGCCGCCTCAAGGCCTATGCCAACGAGCGCGATATCCTCATCATCGGCGACCTGCCCATCTATGTCTCGCGCGACTCCGTCGAGATGTGGGCCACGCCCGAGCTCTTTAAGATCGACGCCGCCGGTAATCCTGTGAGTGTCGCCGGCACGCCGCCCGACCAGTTCTCGGCCACCGGCCAGTACTGGGGCAATCCCATCTACGACTGGGACGCCATGGAAGCCGACGGTTTCTCCTGGTGGGAGGGCCGTATCCGCGCCGCCCTCGACATGTACGATGTCATCCGCCTGGATCACTTCCGCGGCTTCGAGGCCTATTGGGAGGTGCCGTTCTCCTCACCCGATTCGTCCTACGGTTCGTGGACGCAGGGCCCCGGCCTCAAGTTCTTCAAGACGCTCGAGGAAAAGCTCGGCACGCTGCCCATCATCGCCGAAGACCTGGGCTTCCTCACCCCCGGCGTCATCGACATGCGCGACAACTCGGGCTTCCCCGGCATGAAGATCTTGCAGTTCGCCTTTGAGGGCACCAACTCGTACTACCTGCCGCACAACTACGTTGCCAACACCGTCGCCTATGTGGGCACACACGACAACGAGACGGCGCGCGGTTGGTTTGAGGGAACGGCCACCCCGCGCCAGCGCGAGCAGGCGTCCCTGTACACCCACCAGCAGGCAGGCGAGCCCATGGCCGATGCGCTCAACCGCACCATCGCCGCCAGCGTGAGCGATACCTGTATCTACACCATGCAAGACCTGCTCAACCTGGGCAACGAGGCACGCATCAACACCCCCGCCACCCTGGGCGGCAACTGGACCTGGCGCATGCTCGATGGCGCCATCACCCGCGAGCTCGAGCACAAGCTCACCGACTGGACCGAAACCTACTTCCGCATCCCGTCGGAAGCCGAAATTGAGCTTCCCCAATAGGAGTCACCGCGCCCGACCCCACCCCACCGTGCGGACGCGTCCGTTTTCCCCGCGCGAGGCCACTCCAATCCCTCGCGCGGGCTTCTTTTGAATTTCTGACATGTAATCAACCCATCACAGGAGGAAACATGCCCCGTATCAATCTTGCGGATCTTGCCGAGCAGTCCTTTGGAACTTCGCTCGAGCAACTCGACGACCGTCGTATTTATAAGCTGCTGGTCAAGCTCGTGCAGGAGCGCTCTGCCGCCTGTCCGCTCAACAACGGCAAGAAAAAGCTCTATTACATCTCCGCCGAATTCTTGATCGGCAAGCTGCTTATCAACAACATGATCGACCTCGGCATCTATGACGAGGTTAAGGACCAGCTCGTCGCCGCCGGCCACGACCTCAACAAGATCGAGGAGTTCGAGGTCGAGCCTTCGCTCGGCAACGGCGGCCTGGGCCGTCTGGCCGCGTGCTTCTTGGATTCCATCGCCACGCTGGGCCTTACCGGCGACGGCGTGGGCCTCAACTACCATTACGGCCTGTTCCGCCAGCGCTTTGTCGACAACCAGCAGAAGGCCGTCCCCGACGAGTGGCTTGGCGAGCAAGACATCCTGATCGACGACGACCGCTCCTACACCGTCGAGTTCGGTGATTTTGCCGTTACTTCCAAGCTCGTCAACATCGATGTGCCCGGTTATGGCCAGCCCACCAAGAACCGCCTGCGCCTGTTCGACCTGGCAAGTGTCGACGACGGCCTGGTCCCCGGCAGCTCCATCGACTTCGACAAGACCGAGATCGCCAAGAACCTCACCTTGTTCCTCTATCCGGATGATTCCGACGAGCAGGGCCGCCTGCTTCGCATCTACCAGGAATACTTCATGGTGAGCAACGCCGCCCAGCTCCTGATCGACGAGGCCATCGAGCGCGGCAGCAACTTGCACGACCTGGCCGACTACGCCGTAGTCCAGATCAATGACACGCACCCCACCATGGTCATCCCCGAGCTCATTCGCTTGCTCACCACCGAGCATGGCATCGAGTTTGACGAGGCCGTGACCATCGTGCGCTCCATGGTCGCCTACACTAACCACACGATTCTTGCCGAGGCGCTCGAGAAGTGGCCGCTCACCAGCCTGCAGAAGGTCTCGCCCGCCATCGCCGACATCATCGTCAAGCTCGACGAGGTTGCCAAGGCCGAGCACGACGACCCGCGCGTCGCCATCATCGACGAATACGACACCGTCCACATGGCCCACGTGGACATTCACTTTGGCTTCTCCATCAATGGCGTCGCCGCGCTCCACACCAAGATTCTGGAGGATACCGAGCTTCATCCGTTCTACGAGATCTACCCCGAGAAGTTCTCCAACAAGACCAACGGCATCACCTTCCGCCGTTGGATCCATGGCGCCAACCCCGCGCTCGCCAGCCTGCTCGACGATGTGATCGGCACCGATTGGCGCAGCACCGGCGACCTGAGTAAGCTTGCCGAGTTCGTTGACGACAAAGATGTTCTTGAGCGCCTGGCCGCCACCAAGGCCGAGGCCAAGGCCATCATGCGCCAGTTCATGGCGCTCGAGCAGGGCGTGACCATTCCCTCCAACGCCATCATCGACGTCCAGGTCAAGCGCATCCACGAGTACAAGCGCCAGCAGATGCTCGCGCTCTACATCATCTGGAAGTACCTCGATATCAAGAACGGCAACAGACCTAAGCATCCCGTCACCATCATCTTTGGCGGCAAGGCGGCCCCTGCCTACACTATCGCCCAAGACATCATTCACCTGATCCTGACGCTGTCCCAGTGGATTGCAAACGACCCCGACGTGGCTCCCTACCTGCAGGTTGTCATGATCGAGAACTACAACGTCACCGCTGCCGAGCGCGTGATCCCCGCTGCTGACATCTCCGAGCAGATCAGCCTGGCCTCCAAGGAGGCGAGCGGCACCTCCAACCTGAAGTTCAGGCTCAACGGCGCCCTGACCCTGTGCACGCTCGACGGCGCCAACGTGGAGATCGCCGAGCTCGTCGGCGACGAGAACATCTACACCTTTGGCGCCTCGTCCAAGCAGGTCGAGCAGCTCTACGCCGACGGCACCTACAACGCCGATGCGCTCTACCGCAAGCCCGGCATTAAACTGCTGGTGGACTTCATCACCAACCCGGCCTTTATGGCGACCGGCAACGCCGAGCGCCTGCAGCGTCTGCACGATGACATCAAGGGCAAGGACTGGTTTATGGCCCTGCTCGATATTGAAGAGTACATCCAGACCAAGGAGCGCGTGCTAGTCGACTACGAGGACCAGGATGCCTGGATGCGCAAGGCGCTGATCAACATCGCCAACGCAGGCACCTTCTCGTCCGACCGCACGATCTCCCAGTACAACGACGAGATCTGGCACCTGAGCTAATTTCGTTTCCTTTACCCATCCTCTTGAAAGCGGAGTCGCGGCAACGCGGCTCCGTTTTTTGCGCCCGTGCGTTGCCCCTGTGAGCCGCCTCGACTAAATCGTCTCAATCTGTAACATCTAACGTCCGAAATCCACCCTTACTGTTACAAATCGAGACAAATGGATAAGCCGGCTAAAACAATCTCGTTCTGTAACATCTAAACCCAATTCGAACCTCTACCTGTTACAGATCAAGACAAACTGACAGATGGCCAATCCCAACACAAAGAAAGGCTCCCCTCTCGCCCAGTGGACGGGAGGGAAGCCTTATATGTGACCACGGCAAAAGGATGGCAATACCGCAGTCGCCCAAAGGGAGGGCCTGGATGTACCGGGCCTAGATAAGGTTCTTACCAGACACCTTATCGAAGAGATGGGTCGCGTTCTTCTCGAACTTAAACCAGATGGTGTCGCCCGCCTTGAGCGCACCCTTGGCCTCAAGGTCGACAACGGGAATGATCAGGACGAACTGGCCATCGGGAGCGGTCACGTGGACATGCTCGGTCGAACCCATGAGCTCGGTCACCTCGACGGTGCCCTGGAGCGCACCCTCCTCGCCCTTGTCGGCAAGCAGAATCTGCTCGGGGCGCACGCCGGCCGTGATCTCCTTCGCGTCGCCGCCGTCCCAGTTGAGAGCAAGCTGAGCGCAGGTCTCGGGGGCGAGCGCCACGTTCATATCCTCGGTCTTGACGGTGAAGCCGTTGCCCGAGCGCACCAGCTGGGCATCGAAGAAGTTCATCTGCGGCACGCCGATAAAGCCGGCGACGAAGATGTTCGCGGGATGGTTGAAGACCTCCTGCGGCGTGGCGATCTGCTGGACGACGCCGTCCTTCATGACCACGATACGATCGCCGAGGGTCATGGCCTCGGTCTGGTCGTGAGTGACGTAGATGAACGTGCCCTTGATCTCGTGGCGCAGCTTGATGAGCTCGGCACGCATCTGGTTACGCAGCTTGGCGTCCAGGTTGGACAGCGGCTCGTCCATCAGGAAGACCTTGGGGTCACGCACGATGGCGCGGCCGATAGCGACACGCTGACGCTGGCCGCCCGAAAGCGCCTTGGGCTTACGGTCGAGGTACTCGGTAATGCCCAGAATCTCGGCAGCGGAGCGAACCTTGCGGTCGATCTCGTCTTTGGGGACCTTCTTGAGCTCAAGCGTAAACGCCATGTTCTCGTACACCGTCATGTTGGGGTACAGAGCATAGCTCTGGAACACCATGGCGATGTCGCGGTCCTTGGGAGCGACGTCGTTGACGCGCTTGCCGTCGATGAGCACGTCGCCCGAGGTAATGTCCTCCAGGCCGGCGACCATGCGCATCGTCGTGGACTTACCGCAGCCAGAGGGGCCAACGAGGACGATGAACTCCTGGTCGTGAACGGTGAGGTTAAAGTCCTCTACAGCGAGCACGCCGTCCTCGGTAACCTTGAGGTTGTGCTTCTTCTCCTCGGTCTTCTTCTTTTTGCCAAAGAAGCCCTTCTTTTTGGACTCGTTGTTGGGATACACCTTCTGAACATGTTTGAGAACGATCTCGGCCATGTCTCTACCTTTCGATACGCGGCGCCGCACTGAGGGGCGCCGCTAAAACTTGCAAAACAGTTACGGCATCAGCCCTTGACGGCACCTGCCACCACACCGTCGATGATGTACTTCTGGCAGAGGATGTACATGATGACGATGGGGACAACGACCATCATGATGCAGGCCATCATGGGGCCGAGCTCGACGTGGCCGTAGCCGCCGCGGAAGTACTGAATCAAGATAGGAATGGTCTTGTACTTGGTGGAGTCGAGCGTAAGGTAGGGCAGCAGATAGTCGTTCCAGACCCACATGGTCTCGAGGATGCCGACCGAAAGATAGGTGGGCTTCATGATGGGGAGGACGATCTTAAAGAACACCTGGACCGGGTTGCAGCCGTCGATCATGGCCGCCTCTTCGATCTCGAGCGGGATGTTCTTTACAAAGCCGGCGAACATAAAGACCGCCAGGCCCGCGCCAAAGCCAAGGTAGATAAAGCAGATGTTGAACGGCGTGTTGAAGCCGATGCGGTCCGCCAAATTGGACAGCGTGAACATGAGCATCTGGAACGGTACGACCATCGAGAACACGAACAGGTAATAGAAGAAGTTCGAGATCTTGCTGTTGACGCGCACTACGTACCAAGCGCACATGGAGCAGCACACCAAGATCAGCACGACCGACGTGACGGTGATGATGAGCGAGTACATAAACGCCGAGGCAAAGCCCTGCTCGTTAAGAGCGTGCATGTAGTTTGCGAGACCGTTGAACGTCTCGGGCGTGAGCAGATCGAATGCCGTGGTGGTGCTGATTGCAGTTGCCTTTTTAAAGGAATTGAGCGCAATCATGAACACGGGGTAGATCCACGCGAGCGACAGAATCGTAAAGAAAATCGAGAGCGCGCGATTGATAACCTTATCGCGTTTCATTACTGCTGCACCTCCTTGGACCTCGTGGCCTTAAGCTGAATCATGGAGATGGCTACGACCAGGATGCAGAAGATAACCGCCTTGGCCTGACCGATACCCTGCCATGCGATACCGGCACGCGAATAGAACGTGTTGTAGATGTTCAGGGCGAGCATCTCGGTGGAGTGCGCGGGGGCGCCGCCGGTAAGGGCGAGGTTCTGGTCGAACAGCTTAAAGCCGTTGGTGATGGACAGGAACAGGCAGATGGTGATGGTCGGCATCAGGTTAGGGATCTTAACCTTCCAAAACGTCTGCCATGCCGTGGCACCGTCGACCTTGGCGGCCTCGATGTAGTCGGACGGAATGGACTGCAGACCAGCGATGTAGATAATCATCATGTAGCCGACCTGCTGCCACAGGGTCAGGATGATAAGGCCCCAGAAGCCAGCAGCAGAGTTAAGGGCGATGAGCTGGGCGCCCACGTTGGAGAGCAGGCAGTTGATCAGAATCTGCCAAATGTAGCCCAGCACGATGCCGCCGATCAGGTTAGGCATAAAGAAGATCGTACGGAAGATGTTGGTGCCTTTGAGCGCCTTGCGGGTGAGCGCCTGCGCAATGGCCAGGGCGATCACGTTGATGAGCACCGTCGACAGGAAGGCAAACGCCACGGTAAAGAAGAACGACGTGGAGAACTGCGGATCGGACAGCGCGCGCACGTAGTTCTCGATACCGACAAAGTGCGCGTTACTAATGATAATAAACTGGCAGAACGAGAGATAGAAACCCTGGATAAAAGGGATCACGAACCCGATCATAAACGCCAGACACGTGGGCAGCATAAAGAGCGGCCACCAGCGCTTGAGTGCTTTGCCCATAAAAGGGTCCTTTCAATATGCAGGGGGCGGGCAAACCAACGTCTGCCCGCCCCCCTGTCGCTAATCAGATAGCTTGGGCAGCAACTGCTTACTCGGAAGCGGCCTTCTCGGTCTTCCAGCCATCGACGAAGGCGTTCTTGACGCCGTCCCACTTGCTGTTATCGGCAGCGTAGGCAATCAGAGCCTGCTTGAGGTTCTTCTTCCACTCCTCGGAGGGAATGTAGACGAAGTCCCAAGCGACGGTCTTCTTGCCGTCCTTGGCCATGGCAACGGCCTGCTGCGAGAAGACGTTGGTGGTCTCCTTGGCGCTCTTGAACGGAGCGGTCAGACCCATCTTGTCGGCGATGATGCTGGTCGGGGTGTCAGCGGT
>DBEYTJ010000104.1:0-13480 GCA_048181065.1 Collinsella sp. | reverse complement strand
GGCAAAGCCGAATGGCGACGCCGCGCGTCGTCGTCGGCTTTGCTCCCTGCAAAGCCGCACCGGAGCGAAGACGGGTCAAGGGAGGTCCATGACGACCTCCACCAACCGGAGCGGAGCGGAGGTTTGTGCGGGGTCTCATGGGCCCCCTTGACGCGGCGTAGCGGAGGTGCCACCCGGCCGCGAAGCCGTGGCCATACGACGGCGTATGCCGCCTATCGGCAACAAAAAGGCCCGCCTTCGGCGGACCTAAAAGGAAATGACCGTCTTCAAGGTAAAACGAGGATCCCAACACGCGAACCGGGTGCAGGCTATCAAACCGGGTTCTTGATCTCCGCCGAATCGAAGGCCCAGACCCACCAGCGGACCGATTCAAGGCGATCATGGCCGATCGCCCTCTCAAGGTACAGGATTGTCTCCCATCGACCGAACCTGACCGCATACTGCTGATTACTGCTTCCGTTCAACACGGGGCCAGGAAGAGAGACTTTCAGAATCTCGTCGATTGGAAACCGCCTGCCGTCGGGCCAATCGACCGCGAACGGACGAACCTCGCCCGAGCTCGTCACCATCACCATGACGTCGACATACTGCTTGTGGGCGCGACGGCTGTGATCGGGCCCAACCGACCGGGCGGTGTACTCGCCGGTGAAGACGTCCCTCATATGGCCGTCGCCGCCATGCCGGAACCCTTGGCCACGAACCATCTGCCGCCCTCCCACCAGATGGTTTTGCGCTGTTTCGCGATGCAGACGCCGACCTCGACACAAAGGTTGCCGAAGATCGCGCGACCATATTCCCGCCTGTCATAAATAGACTCGACTGTCCACGACCGGCCGTCGGGCCAGTGGATCACCCAGGGATCCGCCGGCCCATGGTTGAAATTGACGGACCCCTTGGTATCAACGTCGATATAGATACGACGCTCCTCTACCGGTATCCCACACGTCCCGGCCAGCGAATGCTTCTTGAACAATACGACCCCCATAGTACGAACGTATGTTCTATACTATAGACCAATATCCCTACCGTTGAGGAGCATTTTCATGACCGAGCTCGAACAGAATCGGATCTTCGATATCAGCTACGAGATGAGGGGGCTCGCGGCAACGCTCGTCGCCGCCTCACGCGGCGATATCCAAGACCCAGAGAGAGTCGTCGAATTCGCCGCAGGCCAAGTTGACCGCCTTGCCGGAAATCTTGTCGATTGCATCACGGATAACGACGCCAAAGCGACCGCACAAGGATAGACCTGGCCCCGATATTCAATAGAGAACGCCCCGGCAATTTACTGTCGGGGCGTTTTTTAGAGCTCGATCTCCGCGATTATTTTTTTCATCTCAAGGGCCCATCCGAGCTGTTCCTCGATGTACCCCGGCCATGCGTCCTGGTGGCCCTTGATGGGGTGGCCCGCCTTGTAGAAGCGCAGCCCCGATGCCTTTTTCGCATCGAAGGGTGCCGCCGTCAGCCCGAGGTGCTCCTCGAAGATCCCGCAGTTGGCGATGGCGCGGTGCCCGATCTCCTTGTCGTCGTCCACGTACAGCTCGATGCCCGTGCGGCCCTTGTGCGTATCGATGAGCAGGGCGAGATGGTATGCCGAGACCCCCAGGCGAAGCGTCGACCAATGGTCCTTGCTGGGCTTCTGCGGGCTGAACTCCTTGAGGAACTCCGGATGGCCGCCCGCCACCTCGCGGTAGGCCGTCCAGTACGCCAGCTTGACCTTTTCGGTCTCGCTGAGCCCCTCGGAGAGCTTCACGGTCTTGGTCCACTCGTTCGGCTGCTCGACCACGCCGAAGCGCGGGGCGGGCAGGGAGCCCCCGATCTTCCAGAGCTCGACCTCGACTAGGAAGAACCCGAAGTCGCTGTCGGTGTGCTGGTTGAGCCACTCGATAGCCTGGCGGTGCTCGTCGCGGGCGTGCGCCACGACCCAGATGACGACCTCGGCGCCCTTGCCGGCGGCGTACGTGATCACCTTGCCGAGGTGGTCGTGGTTGGTGTCCTCGAGCTGGTTCTCGATGATCACCTTGCGGCCCGTACCGGACTCCTGCGCGTAGATGTCCACGTTGAACGATCCGACCGAGGACTCCGTCTCTATGAGCTCGAGCTCGATTCCGACCGCCATCCCGAGGGTTGCGAGGTTCTGCTCCTCGGCCAGCCACTTGGTGAAGTCGTGGGTCTCATGCGGCCACACCTCGCGCAAGGGGACCTTCTGGATGGTATCCAGGTTATAGGTTTTCATTCTCAACCTCTCCGTACATCAAGTCGACAATAGTGCGAGAGGCACCAATTCGCCCGCTGCATTTATGCCCACACCGGCGCGCCCCACCATCGACAATCAGTCAGTCATCGCTCTTCTTCAAGTTGCAGTCACGGCAGAGCATCTGGCAGTTCTCGGGGACGGTGCGGCCGCCCTTGCTCCACGGCGTGATGTGGTCGGCCTGCATCTCCTCGAACTCGAAGTGCTTTCCGCAGTACGGGCACACGCCCTTCTGGCGCTCGTATGCGGCGCGCGCGTCGCGCTTGTCGAAGGCGCGGATACTGAGCTTGCGCTCGTTGCCGGTGAGCAGGTACTCGTAGACGCCCTTCTTGCTCGTCACGTCGTCGTCGGCCATGAGGCGCGATACCTCGGCTTCAAGTTTCTTGGGGTCGAGATCGGAGCGCCCGTGGTGGTCGTTGTAGAAGAGCCCCCACTCGATACCCTTCATCTCGCGCCGGCACTTCGGGAATATCGCCTGAACCCAGTCGATGACGCTGCGGAAGTAGCTCCAGAGGCCTTGGGCCGTCGGCTCGCTGGCGTGCTTGGCCATGTATTCCTCTATGGTCTCGCCGTCGATGGCGGCGGCCCACCTGATGGCCGTCTCAAGGAACTCCTGACGTATCGATGAGCCTGTGAGGTAGTCGCCCGCGAGCTGCTGGGCTGCGCATCCGGTCTTCGAGAAGTACCTTTTGGCGTCCGACACCCATGAACCGGCGTAGACGGCGTTCCGCAGCTCCTGCTCGGTCAGCCGCTCGCCCGCGATGTTCACGATGCGGAACCACTTCAGCTTCTCGGACGGCTCGCCCTCGCACTGGTAGACGTCAAGCCGGTAGGAGAGGATGCGCTCGCGCTCGTCGCTCGTGAGGTTGTCGAAGTAGCGGTCGTCAACGGAGAACTCGCCGTCGACGTAGCGGCAGATTGAGACGGTCCGCTGCTGGCCGTCCAGCACCTCGAATGTGTCCTCACCGTCCTCGTTCACGCCAGTCTTCGCCCAGTACATGACGTTGAGGGGGAAGCCGTTCTTCACGGTACGGATGACCTCGTCTCGCTGGGCGGGCTTGTAGACGAACTCGCGCTGGTAGGGCGGGCGTATGTCGAGCCGACCGAAATATCCGGTCACGCCCTCCTCGGCGTCGTCCCAGTAGTCCTCAACGAGGTCGCTAATGGGAATCTCGCACTTCTCAATCTTCATTCCGCGTTGCTCCCCTCGAAATCAGACGGATGGTCCGCAATCCACTTGTCGGTGTACCTGATGAATATGCGCCCGTAGGTGACCTTCGGAACGCCGTTCTCGTCGAGGTAGTAGGTGTTCTGGACCCGCCACGTGCGGTTCATCGCTTTGTACTTCGCTTGCAGCTCAGCCGAAGGTGGCGTGTAGAAGGTGCACTCGTTCTCGGCCCATTCGAGGTCTCCACGCCGTCCGAGAATGACGAACTGGTCAGGGCTGTAGCGGTCCATGAAGGTTATAGGTACGCCCATGATTCCCCGGTAGTCACATGGGATGTCGGCAAGCTTCGATACCTCTATGGCATCGTAATTCTCGTATTTCGGATAGGACTCTGGCTTGCATCGCTTAACCAGAATCATTTCTTCATGGCGCTTCTTGATATCAAGATTTGTGTACCAGCATATATTTCCCATCGAGCGCCATTTTTGGCCGGTCTCGTCCTGCCAGTATCTCGTTGCCCTTGGTTCATAGTCGTCCGGAACTTGGAATGCCATATCCCCGTTGTTGTATCCGAGCCAGACCTTATCCTCTTGAAGAAAGCGAAACACCTCTTTGTAGGTTATGGCGTTCTCGCTTCCTATAATCAGGATTTGCTTGTTGTGATCAATGAGCGTTGTTAAGTACTCTCTGAAAAGAGAAAACGGTGGGTTGGTTACGACGATGTCGGACTCGTCCAGCAGTTCGAGGCACTCGGGCGAGCGGAAGTCTCCGTCACTGTGCAGCCGCTCGATGGTGTTCTCACCAGTGCGGAACAGTTCAGCCACATCGAGCATGTCGATGCCGCCCTCGCCGGTCGTGTCGTGCACGGTCGTCACGACGGCCTTGTACGGTGTGCGCCGCTCGTCCTCCGTCTCGTCGCCGAACAAGGACAGCTGCGTTCCCGTTATTGGCGACCCCGAGTAGCACGTCGCTATGAGCTTCTTGAGCTTGAGCTTGTTGAAGTTGAGCGCGAAGTACTTGAAGAAGTTCGACTCATAGGGGTCGTCGCAGTTGCACAGCACGGTCTTGCCCTTGAAGTGAGGGCGGTAGTGCCTCAGCTCGTTCTCGATATCGACGATCTGCGTATAGAACTCGTCTTGTTTGGCGTCCTTCGCCCTCCCGAGTGAATTGCTCTTTGCCATTTTCCATCCTTATGTATATACACTCTATATAGAATGTATATACAATCTATATACTATCCCGGTTCATGCGCATTTCCAGCCCCTCAACGATGAGGCGTGAGACAGTTGTGTTGTGCTCGGCGGCGTAGGCCGAGATCTCGGCCTTCTGCTCATCGGTGACCCAGAAGGTGATGCACTTGCCCTTCTTGCGCGAGCTGGTCGAGTCGCCCTTGTGCTGAAGGTCCTGATTGCCCATGAGGGTCATGCTGGCCGTCTCCGCGGCGGGGGCGGTGCGGCGCTGCGGTCTCTTAGTTGGCACCGTAGGCCTCCTTGTCTTCCTTGATGCTCTGCTTAATCTGCTCGTAGACCTTCTCGTATCCGTACAGGTCGTCGCCGAAGGAATTACCGAAGAAGTTCTTCAAGCCCTCGCGGCTAGGAATCTGATAGTCAAAGTAGCTGGTGTCGCGGTCCGCAAGCTCACCGAGGGACTGCTTGAGGCTGAGGGTGCCGGGGAGCACGCGGGTGAGCAGGATTGCGAACAGGAAGCCCCTCGCGCCGAGGGTGTCCGTCGTCTCGAACGTCTTCACCATGTCGGCTGGTCCGGTCGTGGTCGGGACGACGATGAGGTCGGAGCAGTCCGCAGCCTCATCCATGACGCGGCCGTTCGGCGGGCAGTCGATGAAGAGCCACTTGTCCTCGGCCCCCTTGAGCCTGCGTCCAGACATGCGGACGGTCGCGACGTTGGCGGGCGTAACGGGGAAGGGCAGTGGGTCCCCGGCCTCCTCGGCCATCATAGCCCAGAGGCTCGCGCTCGACTGCGGGTCGCAGTCGTACAGTTCGACGTCCTTGCCGTCGCGGACGGCGGCGGTGGCAAGAGCTATGGCCGTGGTCGTCTTGCCGACGCCGCCCTTCAGGTTGATTGTCGAGATGATCATCGGTTCCCCTTCGGTTTGTCTATATAGATAGTATATACACTCTATATAGAATCTATATACATTTCCTTCAATACCACAAGGTCCTCGGCGGTCGGCTGGCGTCCCTCGGATCGAATCTCCCGCAACCGGGAGAAAATGTCAGGCAGCTCGTTCCTCGACCAGTCGATTGACGCCTGAACACCCCTCTGGCGCGCAGTCATAAACTCGTCGAACCTGCCCGTGATACGCGCGGCGGTCATGGCATCGAAGTAGTCGTCGGTCTCGGAGTCCCATGCGTGCCGACGCTCCTCAAGACCGAGTTTTGCTCTGTCAAGCTCGGCCTTGTTGTCGACAATGATCCGCTCGATGGCGGCGGCGCCGGGCAGACCGAAAAACGCCGCCGTCTGGTCAAACGGCTCCCACGGGTGCGATGCGACGTGGCGGACGACCATTCTCTCGAACCCGTCCCTGTCGTCGGCGTACCGCTTCTTAAATTGCTCGGCCTGCTCCTCGATGACCCTGCGTCGAATCGGCTGGGGCTCAAGACGGTCAGTCTCAGCTTGGCGCAGCGCTGCGGCATATTTGGACTCCCAGCCGGGCTTGAGCCACTTGTAGACCGTCGGCCTTGAAACCCCGGCCCTGCGGGCCAAGGCGGCGACGCTCAGACCGGGGTTCTCGGTCGCCGATTGCCACACCTGCATGGCTTTCTTCGGAGCACCGTCCTTGTTCCACCATGTGGTGCCCTTCATCTCCTGCTTGAGGTCGCGCTCGTACCTGGCCTTCTTGAGCGACAGGTCTTTCGGGAGCCGCTTCTCTGGCGGGTTACTCCCATGCCCCATCTTCTCACCGTACTCGACCGCTGCCTTGCGCTCGCAGAAATCTTGGGTATACCGCCTTGCCCTTCCCGATGCCAAACCGCCCTCGTAGGCCTCAAGGGCCGCCGCGACGTCGTTGGCGGTGAACCTGTTGTCAGGTTCGACCGACAGGGCATCGAATCGCTCAAGCAGGCCGTAGGCGTCGTCCTCGAGCTCGTCTTGGGGTACGCCGCACTTGTTCGCCATGACGGCCAGGTAGAAGATGCACCAGTAGCGATGGCTCACTGAAACATGTTCCCTGATGACGCTCAGTACGCGGTCGTAGGCCGCACGGCCATATAGCCACCCGCCCAGAGGCTCATCGTTGACGACATGCTTCTCGTACCACTCCGGCCACTTCTCCTTAGCCTCGGCTATCGGGGTCGTCTTGCGGACCTCCTTCGTGAGGGCGCTGAGTGCGTCGAGGCCCTCCATATCCTCCTTGTCCCTCAGCTTCGGGATAAAGGAAAGCAGATAGGGAATGGTGGCAGGCGGCGTCTCGTCGTGCGAGAAACACTCGACGGCGTAGGGCTGCTTGTACTTGGGGTTACCAATGTCGCCATTGAGTTTAGTCGCGGTGCCGACCATGCGGAACCCCTGGAATATGCCTTGGCTTTGCTTCTTGTCAGGGTCGCTGTCGCTCGTGTTGGCGTTCCAGACTCTATCGGTCAGTTCGCGTTTCAAGACCTGTAGCCCAGCGACATAGCGGGTCATGAGCGGCACGGGACGATCGAGTTTATATACGACGTGAAGCCCGGTTCCTGAGCTTATGAGATAGTTGGCATAGGGGATGACGCCGCGCTCCATCTGGCGCAGCAGGTTCGCCAGCTGCCTAGTCCCGACGTAATCGAGGTCAATCATGATTGCGTGCAGGAAACGAGCGTTCCTGCTGTTGCGACTCTTGCCGTAGTAGCTGACGGGAGCAAGGAACATGAAGGTGTTCTGTGAGATGGACACGTCTCTCAGGTGCTCAAGCTCGTCGAGATCGTCGTGGACCGTGTAGCGGTGCATGACGCGTTTGACGAGCTTGTTGCCCTTCGCATCGGTGCCCTGATCAATCTCCTTACCCGTGTCTTCAAGGACGATGAGGTTGGGCTTGCCATCGGAGTCATCGCCCCTCTTCTGCAAGCTGCCCTCCGGAAAGAGCGAGCGGTAGAACGAGTCGGCATCACACCAGTACCACCCCGGAGTGTTGAACAGCATTTCGTTGCGCTGCTGGTTCTTGTGGCGCTCGTCCTCGTACCAGTAACCGTCGTGTTTGCTTTGGGCCTTGTGCCGCGAAACTGGCATAAAAACGCTCCTTCAGAGAACGATCAGACGGAACTTCAAGGGACGACCCCGAGGGACATGGCTACGCCATTACAGGACGTATGTTAAGGATAAAGTTATTTTACACTATGCGACCAAAATCGGGCGTATATAGAACTTATATACAATGTATATAAGTTCTATATACGCCCGACGGTACCTCTTCGTCAGGGGCCCTAGGGGTTCTACATGTCGTTTCCATTCCCGTCGTCCATGGACTTCTCGACCATGCGGTACATGGCCATACCGACGCCCAGGGCATGTTGGATGCCGGCGATACTGAACCCGCGCCCGAGGCGATGCCCGCGGATTGCGGAGACCCTTATGCGGTTGCCGCGCCCGTCTCTGCGGTCGTAGGTCGGGCGGTACTCGAAGACCACGTCCCTGGCTTTCGTCTGTGTGTCTCGGCTCATTCGCATGTGAACCCCCCTCTTCTCGAGCACCTCGTTGAGCGCACGCATCTTGTTGGGCGCTCCCGAGGCGGCGACCTCGCGGACGCTCTCGCGCACGACGCGACGAACATGGTCCAGATCCGTCTCGAACCGCGGCGACGACGCGCGGCCGGCCTCGCGGGCCCTCCGCTCGCCGGGGGACTCCTGGCGAGCGTGGGACCTGCTATTCCTCTGGCCGCGCTCGAGCTGCGAGAGACCCCATCTCTCGTCCATCTCGCGCATCCTCGACGCATGGAGCACCTTCTGGCGGCTTGCGCGGCCTTCGTCGAGCCTGCGGCCGGTCTCGAGATCGGTCCTGTTGATTGCGATATGGACGGCATAGCGGTCCGTGCCGTCCTTCGAATGTTCGAGGTGGAGCGCCCAGGCGGCCTCTTGGTTGGGGTAGTAGCGCTCGACCCACTCGCGGGCGAACCCCATGCACCCGGCCCTCGTCAGCTTGCCGCCGTTCACGTCGCACTCGTCAGGGTTGAACCCGATGATCTGGTGATAGCAGTACGTGCATTTCGAACCCTTGCGGCCGGGCTCGTTGTGCCCATAGGCATCGCGGGTGCGGTCCATCTCGCGAGCCCAGTTCTCCGGGTCGTTGAGGTTCTGGGAGTCGAGGTCGAGCGCGTCATGCTTCTCGCTCGACCTGTCGAGATAGCCGGCAAGGCTCTTCATATGCTGTGCGCTGGTCACCGAGACCTGTTTGATAGCCGTCATGTTTACCGCCCCCTCACTCGTCCCACGCGGCCCACTCGTCCTCGAACGTCGCGTTTTCCTCGTCGGCCTTGAACACGTCGTCGGGCGCGGTCTCATCGTCATCGCCAGCGGCCTCGTCCTCGGCATCGAAATCTGGGCACCACGGCTCCGGGACCTCGTAGGCATCGGCTCCCGCCGCGGCCTTGGCACGGGCGTAGTAGGCGGAGCGCTTCTGGCGCTCCGCCTCCTCGTCGCCGAGCCCGAAGAAGGGGCCCGCAGGGGTACGGTTGGCATAGTCGAGCGGGAACTCGAACACGCCCTCACGGCCCGGTTTCGAGTTCTCGCCGCCTTTTATCGCGATGAGGCCGTCTCGGATGGGGATGCGCTGCTGCCACTCCCATTCGTTTATCAATGGGACGGCGGTCTCGCTGTAGCTCGTGCCGGACGACGACCGTCCCGAGCCCTGCTGGCTCGATGTGCCCATGGATCGCACCGTCCGCTTTCCGGCGAGCGCCGTGAAGAACTTGAAGTCTTCGGGCTCGGAGAGGGACAGGGCGACCTTGGTTCCGATGGAGCCGATCAGCTTGTCTCGCCCGGCCCCTCCGTCGCCTGGTTCGTTGTAGGCGTTCAACTGTTTGAGGTTCTGGACGAACAGGTACTCATGGATCTTCATGCTTCGCCCGAGCGTGGCGATGGCAGACAGGCACGCGACCTTGACATTCAGATTGCCAATCTCGTCGAGCACGAGCGCCGTCTCGTGCGGCATGCGGCCGCCGTTCTCCTTGCAGACCTGTTGCGCCACCTGCCACCACTGGTTGAGAAAGCAGGTGTAGACGACCCCGTACGGGTCGCCCTCGTCGAGCATCTCGATGTACAGAACCGTCTTTTTATCGATGAGATCTCGGATGGAGACGGCGCTCTCGGATGTAACCGCGCGAAGAGCGCCGTCCGAGAAGATGCCCAGGGCCTCCTTGAGCGTGGAGACGACGTTCTTGCCGGCGGTCGTTGCGCCGCCGTCTCCGAGGAGGTCGGACGCCGGCGAGAATGCTGGGTGCGTCGGTCCGAGGCCGCGGATGTAGTCCTTGAGAGGGGCCGACGGGTCCTTCGGGTCGTCGCCGGCGGTCCCGCGATCGACGAGCGCGGCGACGCTCGCGAGGTTCTTCTGATTGCGGGGAATATCGGCCGTGCAGACGACGAGTATGCAGGCGGCGAGCATGTTGCGGGCGGCCTTGGGGAAGTAGGTGTTCTTCTCGCCACCGAGCGGTATTAGGTCGACGGCCACCTGGCGGGCCGTCCTCACGGCCGCATCGGTATCGCCCGCCTCGACGGCGTCGGCGACGAGCCTGATGGGGTTGTACCGGCTGGCGCCGGGGTATCCCGTCAGGTCGAGGACGACGGTCTCGTAACCGAGCTCTCTCGCTTTGTCGGCGGTGAGCTCAAGGACTTCGGGCTTGCCCGTGGAGACGACGTTCCAACCGGCCGCCATCGCCAGATGCATGGTCTCCAGGACCTGCAGCTGGGTTTTACCAGACCCCGTCTTTCCGCAGGTCAAAGCATGCGGTACGGATGAATCGAACCAGTAGCTCCTTGCGTCCGCGCCGAGCACAAGGCCGGCCCTCTCCGGCATACCGGTTCCGTCCCAGAAGTCGTTCCGGCGGTTGAGCTCCGCCGCGCCCCGGATGACGCGAGCGTCGCCGTAGATGCCTCGGTCGACCTCGCGCGTGCGCTCCCCCTCCTTGGCCACCGAGTAGCCGAACAGGACCAGGAACGTCAAAACGAACCCGGCGAGCATGAACGGAACGTGACCGAACCATTCGCCTGAGGTCCAGAATGCCGCCCAGAGGTCGAACCCCATCGCATCGAGCCAGCCCATCCAGTCGAAAGCGGCCCCCGCGACCATGCAAGAGGTCGCAGGGGCCACTATCGGGTAGCAGACTATATCGATGACGGCGGCGAACGCCGCCGCGAGGATCGCGGTGCCGCGGTATCGGCCCACGTCACTCACCGCCCCGAGCGTCGGAAATGGACCATAGACAGGCCTTCAGGTCCTCGCGCGAGCGCGCCGTCTCCGGCCACTCGTCGGCGAGGTCGACGACGTCCATGAGGGACCGGTATGTGTAGGTGAAGCCGCCAAGAACGGACCAGTTGCGCAGAGCTATATCGAAGAACGCCCTGACCTCGATGCCTCTGTTCCCGTTCTTGAGGGCGCGGGCTAGGTCGCGCGCGACCCCCTCGTCGATTGCGGCCGACAGGGCCTCGCGGCTACCGGGGTCGGACTCGCAGACGTGGTGCAGCCGGCTGCACACGGACGCCCAGCAGGTTGCAAGGTGGTAGACGGGCTGGGATCCGTCGGCCTCCTCCTTCGAGGCATCGATCAGCGCGCCGAGCGACTGCTGCGCCGAGAGCTCGACGAGCGGTCTGAGGTCGGACGTATCGGAGTCCCAGTCGTAGACGGCCGCGGCGTCGCTGAACGCGCCCGCGACCTCGTCGCGCACCCCGGTCTGGCCGTAGTAGATGCGCGTCATGGCGCGCTCGGCGAGCCCGCCATCGTGCGGGACGAGGGCGTCGATGAGGATACCCTCGATCTCCTGGCTCATGTTCGTACGGTTGACCTCGCAACGGTCCGCGAGGGCGGCCTCGAGGGCGCGCCTGGTGTCATCGGATGAATATACGAAAGTCCGTTTCGGCTTGAGTGTGGGCATGGCTGTTCCAATCGGGGTAGTTGTCGCTTAACGGTATTCTACCCCTGTTCCAACCCTGTTACACCCCTGCACCAACCCTTCACGATCGACGCCTACGGCCGCGCGGCCTCCATCGCGTCGGCGACCTCCTGGGCGGCGCGCTCGACCTCAGCCACGGCGCGGGCGACGTCGGCCGCCGGCGCGCCGCCGATGCCGTAGCTGTTGAGTGCGCGGGCGACCTGGTTGACGTTGTTGCCGCAACGGCGGAGTTCAACGTATATCGGGCGGAGCTCCCGGACGTCGGCGGCGCTCGCGGGCACCCCGCCCGCGAGCGCGCACCGGCGGATGTAGGCCGACAGGCCGAGTCCGGCCGCCTGCGCGCGTTCGCGCATGAGCGCGGCGTCGCGCTCGCTGATCCTGAGGTGAATCTGGGCCTCTTTTTTCTCTTTGGCCAAAACGGACTCCTTCCGGGTATTTCGGCAAGGGGTCGGCGGGAGCGCCAACGGGCGCGGCTCGCCGTCCCCGCGCAGGGCGTAGGGGAGCGCCGGCAGGCGCGGTTCCGACCGCCCGGAGCCCCGGCGCGAACGCGCCGGCAAGATGGAATGTGTACACATTCCCACATCTTGCATGCCCATGGTAGGGAACCCACACGTTTCCCGGATATGGGCAGGTGAGCGTAGGCGAAGTGATGGCGACCCATGGGGAGCCATCGAACGTAGCCGGAGCGAGAGCCGGCGGGGCGTGACACGGCGGGGCGATCGCGAGTTGAAGCCGAGTGATCGTCCCGCCGTTCACGGCCCGCCGGCGGCCGCTCCGGGGTTCCAAGGGGCCTCGGCCCTTTGGCGCGCAGGGGTCCGGGGATGGCGCGGTCCATCCCCGGGAAACGCCGCGAGGGGCACGCCGTCGCCGGCATGCCCCTCGCGGGTGGCAGCCGTGGCTATTCCGCCCCGGTCGCGTAGACCGTTCGGCCCGTCTCGCAGTCGATGGTCTCGGCATCCCCGAAACCGACCCGGACGGCCGCCCATCCGCCGGCGGCTGCCAACGCGTCGGCCTCGGACCTCGCGGCGGCGATGAGTCGCTCGAGCTCGGCCGATCCGGCCGGCGCGGTCCCCACCTCGAACGCGCCGCCGTCGCCGCCCGACTCGTACTCGACGACGACTGTCGAGCCGAGGGTCCCCTCGAGGGTCTCGCTCAGGCCGCCCATGCCGTCGAGGGCGTGCCCGGCGACCGTGGCCAGCGGGTAGCGGGCCATCCCGGACGCCGCCGAGCGGCCGGCCATGCGGAGCAAGCCGGCGGCCTCGAGCGCCTCGAGGAGCGCCGCGGGCACGTCGACGCCGATGGCGATGTTGCCCCGCCCGCGGCACCACTCGGCGGCCGCCGGCACGCTCGCCGTGAGCACGCCCCACTCGGCCATGTAGCCCTCGGAGCGCGGGTCCGTGGCGTCGAGGAGGAGGACGGCCAGACCGCCGCCCACGTACTCATCGGCCACGAGGGCGAGGCGGACCGCCTCGCCCATGGAGTCGAACTCGACCGTGACCATGCGGCTACCTCCTCCTGACGGCGCTGAGCGGCTTCGGGGAGAAGTGCTCGTCGCGCTCGACGGCGGCGAACCCCATCTGGCGGTTCAGCTCGGCCATCTCCTTGATGCTGAAGTAGCCGAGCTCGTCGTCGTAGCCCTCGACGAGGCCGAACGCCTCGTCCGTTCCGTCGAACTCGAGCAGCCACCAGTCCCATCCGCTCACGCACGAGAAGTAGTGGGCGTAGACCGTGGGGTCCTCCGCCCCGTCCTGCTCGTAGAGCCTCGGCACCGTCTTGGCGATTTCCTCGGTCATCAGCTGCTGCATGTCTTCCTCCGTTCCGGGCACGCGGCCCTCAACATCTCGCCCCTGCGGGCAAAGCCGAATGGCGACGCCGCGCGTCGTCGTCGGCTTTGCTCCCTGCAAAGCCGCACCGGAGCGAAGACGGGTCAAGGGAGGTCCATGACGACCTCCACCAACCGGAGCGGAGC
>DBEYTJ010000103.1:0-9227 GCA_048181065.1 Collinsella sp. | reverse complement strand
GAGACCATCGACAGCCTGAGCCAGTCCGAAAATCGCGGCGCGCAGACCTCTCACGGCCTCAGTTATCAGAAATTAGGAAAGGAGTTGATGACCCAGGACGAAATTGCTGTCATGGACGGCGGCAAGTGTATTTTGCAGCTTCGGGGCGTGCGTCCGTTTTTCAGCGATAAGTTTGATATCACGAAGCATCCCCGCTACCAATATCTGTCCGACGCCGACAAGAGAAACGTCTTTGACGTAGAACGGTACATGAAACGCAGACCGGCCATTGTGAAGCCGGACGAGCCTTTCGATATGTACGAATTGAACGCATCCGATCTGGAACCCGACAACAACAATTCTACAAAACGAAAGGAAAAATGATTTATGGATTTCTTCAACAGTGCTATTGACGTATTGCAGACTCTCGTGATCGCCCTGGGCGGCGGCCTGTGCGTGTGGGGCGGCATCAACCTTCTGGAAGGTTACGGCCAGGACAACCCTGCGGCCAAAAGCCAGGGTGTCAAGCAGCTCGTCGCGGGCGGCGGTGTGGCGCTGATCGGCGTGACCCTGATCCCCCTGCTGTCCGGTCTGCTGGGCTGAGCCCTATCAAAATCTCAGAGGCGGCTCCCGTTTCACGGCGGGAGCTGCCTCCAAGGAGGTGATCTCCCGTGATAATCGACACGATCCAGGAATGGTTCAAGGAGGTGCTGATCGACGGCATCATCTCAAACCTTTCCGGGACCTTTGATACCGTGAATACGAAGGTGGCCGAGATCGCAGGCGAGGTCGGCATGACGCCCTCCGGCTGGAACGGCGGTATCTTCAACATGATCCGCAGCCTGTCCGAAACGGTCATTGTCCCCATTGCAGGCATCATCCTCACCTTCGTCATGTGCTATGAGCTGATCCAGTTGATCGTCGAAAAAAATAATCTCCATGATTTTGACACCTGGCTTTTCTGGAAGTGGATTTTCAAGACCTTCTGCGCGGTGCTGATCGTCACGAACACCTGGAATATCGTTATGGCGGTGTTCGACGTGGCGCAGAGCGTGGTCGATCAGAGCGCAGGCGTCATCATCTCCGATGCTGGGATCGACATTTCCGGCGTCGTGGGTGATCTGGAAACAACGCTGGCGGACTGGAGCATCGGTTCTTTGCTGGGCCTGTGGTTTCAGAGCGTCTTTGTGGGCCTCTGTTCGCATATCCTCACCATTGCCATTTTCCTTGTGATCTACGGAAGAATGATCGAGGTGTATTTGACCGTATCCGTGGGGCCAATCCCGTTTGCCACGATGGTCAACCGGGAATGGGGCCATACGGGGCAGAACTACTTGAAGTCCCTGCTGGCGCTGGGCTTTCAGGCATTTCTTATTATGGTCTGCGTCGGCATCTATGCGGTGCTGGTACAGAATATCGCCGTGGGGGATGATATTACCGTGGCGATCTGGGAGTGCATGGGCTACACGGTGCTGCTGTGCTACACGCTGTTCAAAACCGGCAGCCTTGCAAAAAGCCTGTTCGGAGCGCATTAAAGGAGGTATCAATTTTGGCATACGTAACGGTCCCGAAGGACCTGACAAAAATCAAAAGCAAGATGCTGTTCGGCCTGACGAAGCGGCAGCTTGTGTGTTTCGGATCGGCGGCGCTTGTGGGAGTGCCGCTTTTCTTTTTGAGCAAGGGCAGCATGGGTACGACCTCGGCGGCGCTGTGCATGATCCTTGTCATGCTCCCGTTCTTCCTGTTTGCCCTCTATGAGAAAAATGGACAAACGCTGGAAGTGATCCTGGGGCACCTGATCCAATGCAAGTTCATCCGTCCGAAGCGGCGCATCTATCAGACCAACAACGCCTATTCCGCCCTGGTGCGGCAGGCAAAACTGGAAAAGGAGGTACGGGCGATTGCTGAAAAGAACGGCAAAACCGGAAAACTCGCAGCCCGCCGCAAAGCGTAAGCTCACGCGGGCGGAGCGAAAACAGATTGAAGCCATCATCCGGCAGGCGAAGGGCGACGGCAAGCCCCATACCGTGCAGGACAGCATCCCGTTTCGGAACCTGTACCCGGACGGCCTGTGCAGGCTGGACGACCGGCTTTTCTCCAAGACCATAGCCTATGAGGACGTCAACTACCGTCTGGCGGGGCCGGACGACCAGCGGGATATCTTTGAACGCCTCTGCGATTTCTATAACGGCTATGATCCCTCCATCGGCGTGCAAATGACCCTGAGCAGCCGCCATGAGGACAAGAACGGAAACCTGTTCGGCATGGACGCCCAGGGCGACGCGCTGGATGATATGCGCGTGGAGGCGTCCGGCATCCTGCAAATACAGTATGAGCGCGGCAACAACGGCTTTGTAAAGCGCAAATATGTCACGCTGACCATCGAGGCGGAAAATCTTCCGGCGGCGCGGGCAAGGTTTTCCCGGATCGAGGCAGACACCCTGAACCGCTTCAAGGTCATGGGCGCGGGCGCAAGGGTGCTGGACGGCAAAGAGCGGCTGGCGCTGCTGCATGGCCTTCTCCATCCGGAGGGCGGACAATTCGCCTTTGAATGGAACTGGCTCCCGGCAAGCGGCCTGTCCGTCAAGGACTTTATCGCGCCTTCTTCCTTCGAGTTTGGCGAGACGCGGCGTTTCCGCATCGGCGAAATGTACGGCGCGGTGTCCTTTTTGCAGATATTGGCCCCGGAGATTCAGGACCGTATCCTCACGGATTTCATGGATGTGGAGGGAAACCTTCTCGTCACCATGCACGTCCGCGGCATCAACCAGAACGAGGCGATCAAGATGGTCAAGCGCAAGATCACCGATCTGGACGCCATGAAGATCCAGGAGCAGAAGAAGGCCGCCCGCAGCGGCTACGATCTGGATATCCTCCCCTCTGACCTCTCCACCTACGGCGGCGCGGCGAAAAATCTCTTGCAGGATTTACAGAGCCGCAACGAGCGAATGTTCAATATGACCTTCCTCATGCTGCATCTGGCGCCCACGAAGCAGAAGCTGGAGATCGCCGTTTCCCAGTCGGCCAGCGTCGCCCAGACCCACAACTGCATCCTGACCCGGCTGGACTTCCAACAGGAGGACGGGCTTATGTCCTCGCTGCCGCTGGGCCTCAACCGTATCAGGATCGAACGCAGCCTCACCACTTCGGCGCTGGCGGTGTTCGTGCCCTTCGTCACGCAGGAGCTCTTTATGGGCGGGGACGCCATGTATTACGGGCTCAACGCCCTGTCCGGCAACATGATCCTGCTGGACCGCAAGCAGTCCCGATGCCCCAACGGCCTTGTGTTCGGCACGCCGGGCAGCGGCAAGTCCATGAGCTGCAAGCGGGAGATCACCTATGTCATGCTGACCACGAAGGATAACGTCATCATCTGTGACCCGGAGGACGAGTATTCCCCGCTGGTGAACCGGCTGGGCGGCCAGGTGATCCGGCTCTCGCCCAACAGCCGCGACTATGTGAATCCCCTGGATATCAACCTCAATTACAGCGAGGAAGAAAACCCGCTGGCGCTGAAAAGCGATTTCGTGCTGTCCTTCTGTGAGCTCATCATGGGCAGCAAGACAGGGTTGGAGGCCATCGAGAAAACCGTCATCGACCGTGCCGTGCAGAAGATCTATCAGCCGTACTTCTCGGACCCCCGGCCGGAGAATATGCCGATCCTCTCCGACCTCATGGCAGCCCTCACCGCCCAGCATATCCCGGAGGCGGACCGTGTGGCCCAGGCGCTGGACCTGTATGTGAACGGCTCGCTCAACTTCTTCAACCACCGCACCACCGTGGATATCCGCAACCGCCTTGTCTGCTTCGATATCAAGGGGCTTGGCAAGAACCTGAAAAAGCCGGGGATGCTCATTGTCCAGGACGCGGTGTGGAACACCGTCACGGTGAACCGCTCCATTGGGCGGGCCACCTGGTATTTCGTGGACGAGTTCCATTTGCTCTTGAAGGAGGAACAGACGGCGGCATACAGCGCCGAGATCTGGAAGCGTTTCAGAAAGTGGGGCGGCGTCCCGACCGGGGCAACGCAGAACCCGAAGGACCTGCTGCACAGCCCGGAGATCGAGAACATTCTGGAAAACAGCGATTTCATCTACCTGCTGAACCTCTCCGCGGGCGACCGCAAGCTGATGACGGAGCGGCTGAACATCTCCGCCGAACAGCTTGCCTATGTGACCAACGCGGACCCCGGCAGCGGCCTTCTGTTCTTCCAAAATGTGATCCTGCCCTTCAAGGACGAGTTTCCCAAGACCACCGAGCTATACAGACTTCTCACGACAAAGCCCAGCGAGGTTTCCCACGACGGGCAAACCGGATAAGGAAAGGATGGGACAAGATATGAAATATGTGATCGACAGCAAGGTATATGAAAACCACATCAATGATGAGGTGCATCTGTACGGACTTCTCCATCAGCTCGCCTTCCTGGCGGAAAAGGCGAAGGACGAGAAGGATCTGGAAAATCTGGCCGAGACGGCAAAGCGCTACGGCGAGATCGCGGAGGAAAAGTTCGCCGCTTGGCGTATCCCCGGCCGCTATCTGGTGTTTGGGGACAGGAAGGACCTTGCGGAGCTGAAGGCGGCGGAGCTCACGCCGCTGACCGCCGTGCTGAAAGAGCACGACGCAAAAGCCAGGGAAAAGCAGCGCGCCGCCACCGCCGATGATCCCGCCTACATTATCTCCGGCAGCGCCTTCCGTATGCTGGCGGGCGATCTCTTTGACCTGCTGGCGCAGTACGGCTTTCTCCGCAACCGTGTTCTGGAAGTGAAAACGGAGCGGCAGCTTGCGCGGCTGCAAAAGAATCTCTCCGGCGAGAATCCGCGCATCCGAAGAATGTACCGCAGGTGGGGCCTTGCGGAGGATCAGGGTGTCACCTGCTATGACATTCTGGAGGCAACGCTGCGGCGCAGGCACCTGACGCCCTATGACCCGGAGGAAGCGGCGGAGGACGGCATTGGCTGCGGCCGCTGCTGCGCCCTCTGCGGAGATCATTCCTGCGAGGACGACTATGACTGAGCTGACCCATGTGAGCCTGTTTTCCGGCATCGGCGGGCTGGATCTGGCGGCGGAGGCGGCGGGCTTCCGCACCGTCTGCCAATGCGAGTGGGCGGACTATCCCTATTCCGTTCTGGAAAAGCACTGGCCGGAGGTGCCGAGATTCCGGGACATTACGACTTTTACAAAGGAGGCGTTTTTTGAAAAAACAGGACTTGAAACCGTTACCGTCCTCTCCGGCGGCTTTCCCTGCCAGCCCTTCTCCACCGCGGGGCAGCGAAAGGGCTTTGCGGATGAGCGCTACCTGTGGCCGGAAATGTGCCGCGTTATTACCGAGCTGCGGCCCCGTTGGGTGCTTGGGGAAAATGTTGCTGGCTTCATCAATCTGGGCCTCGACAAAACGATCTTTGACCTGGCAAAAGCGGGATACGCTGTTCTCCCATTCGTATTTCCGGCTTGCGGCGTCGGCGCATGGCATGAGCGCCAGCGAACTTTTATCGTCGCGGCTGATGTTTCCCACGCCCCTTGCCTCCGACAAGAACACCTGCCGGGACGCGGCCAACCTGGATGTGTACCTTTCCGACAACGGGATCTTCCGCAAGGTGAACCGGAACGGGGCCATCTGGAGCCTGAGCCTGTCGGCGGCGGTATTCTATCTGACCCCGGCAGCGTCGGAGGGCTACCGCTCCACGCTGAAACCGGCGGCGTTTCGCAACAGCGCCCCGTCTGCCAACCTGTCCTCCCAGGTGATCCGGCAGGAGCAGCCGCTATCCGAGACGGCGGCGCTGAACCCGGATTGGGTGGAATGGCTCATGGGCTTCCCCCGGAAATGGACGGACGTATCCTCTGGGCCGCTGAGCCGGAGGGAGTCCCCCGTATCACCGAGAACACCGCAGACCGCGCCCTCCGACTGAAAACCTTGGGCAATGCGGTCTGCCCGCCGCAGGCATATCCCATTTTCAAATATATCTCTATGATCGAGACGGGCGAGTGTGTGAGCATTTGCCCCTACGGAAAGGCAGGTGGTGACGCATGAAGGAATGGAAAGCCGCTGAAAAGAAGGCGCAGAAGATGACCCGCGACGGAGCCATTTCCGTCAACATGGTCACAGGCGAGACGAGCCATGTTTCAGACCGTGCGCCGGAGCAGGACTATTCCCCCTCCGGCGATTCCACGGCGCTGGCGAGGACTGCCCTCCACCATCTGGACGACCGGCGCGTCCGGAAGTCTCAGAAGAAAAAGCGGCGGAACCGCCGCAAAGCCTACCGGGAGGGTACGGCGGCAAATGACCGTCCGTCCTCCCGTTTGCAGTTTTCAGACGAGGAACGCGCCGCGCCGGAACTGCAAAAGGCGATCCGCAAGTCCGACAAGGCGGCGGATAAGCTGGACGCGGCAAGGGCCACCGTTCCCAAAAAGCGCGTTCTGGGCACGGAGCGTGTCTTTGACGAGGCTTCCGGCGCCGGGCGTACAAGACTGGTATTCCATGAGACGGATAAGTCGGCTTCGATCCGGCAGCCGGGGCCGAACCCGCTGGCGCGGCCTTTGCAGGAGGTCGCCCACGCCGCCCACGCCAAGGTTCGGGAGGTGGAGCAGGAGAACTCCGGCGTGGCCGCGGGCCATCTCACCGAGCGCGGCATGGAAAAGGCCGTGGGCTATGGGAACCGCAAGCTGCAAAACTGGCGGGCGGAGCGGCAGGTGAAGCCCTGGCGGGACGCGGCAAAGGCGGAGCAGGCGGCGGTCAGGGCCAACGCGGAGGCACTTTACCAAAAGGCGCTCCATGATAACCCCCAGCTTGCGTCCGGCAGCCCCATCTCCCGCATCTGGCAGAAGAAGCGGATGCAGCGGCAGTACGCGGCGGCCTACCGGGCGTCGCGCGGCGCGGAGGGTGCAAAGGCGGCAGCGCAGACAGCGGCCAGGAGCGCAAAGAAGGGCGCGGAGGCGGCGAAGAAGGCCGGCGAGTTCATAGCCCGGCACAAAAAGGCGTTCCTTATCATCGGCGGGATCGGCCTTGTGCTGGTGCTGCTGTTGGGCCTGCTGCAATCCTGCTCCTCCATGTTCGGCGGAGGCGTGTCCAACATTGTGGCCTCATCTTATCTCTCCGAGGATGCTGACCTGCTGGCGGCGGAGGCCGCCTACTGCGCCAAGGAGGACGAGCTGCGGCGGTATCTGGACACCTATGAGCAGACCCACGACTATGACGAGTATCACTATGATCTGGACGAGATCGAGCACGATCCCTATGTGCTGCTGTCCATCCTGTCGGCGCTCCATGAGGGGCAGTTTACCATAGACCAGGTGCAGGGCGACCTTCAAATGCTGTTTGACCGGCAATATATCCTCACCGAGACGGTGGAGGTGGAACGGCGGTACTACATCGAGACGGATACCTGGACGGACGAGGAGGGCAACACCCATACGGAGAGCTACCGGGTCTATTACGATTATTATATCTGCACCGTGAAGCTGGAAAACTTCGACCTCTCCCATCTGCCGGTCTACATGATGGATCAGGAGACGCTTTCCATGTACGCCGTGTATATGTCTACCCTGGGCAACCGCCCCGACCTGTTCCCGTCCTCCGGCTATGTTCCCAAGTATGTGACCAACCCGCCCGCCAAGTATGAGATCCCGGCGGAGTACCTGTCCGACGAGCGCTTTGCCACGCTGATTACGGAGGCGGAGAAGTATCTGGGCTTTCCCTATGTCTGGGGCGGCAGCAGTCCCCAGACCTCCTTTGATTGCAGCGGCTTTGTCAGCTATGTCCTGACCAGCAGCGGCCTGTGCGATACCGGGCGGCTGGGGGCGCAGGGCCTCTACAACATTTCCACGCCGGTATCCGAGCCGCGGCCGGGGGATCTGGTGTTCTTTGTGGGCACCTACGACACGCCGGGGGTCAGCCATGTGGGCTTTTATGTGGGGGACGGGATGCTCCTGCACTGCGGGGATCCCATCCAGTACACCAGTCTCAACTCGAATTACTGGCAATCCCACCTTTATGCCTACGGCAGACCGCCGTACAACTGATGAAGGCGGAGCCGATGCTGACTGTAAAACCGATGTCCCTTGCCGACGCAAACAGGTTTGTCGCAGAGCACCACCGCCACCATAAGCCGGTGCGAGGGCATAAGTTTTCCCTGGGCTGCATAGCGAACGGCCATCTGGCGGGCGTCGCCATCGTGGGGCGGCCGGTGAGCCGATACCTGGACGATGGGCTGACTCTGGAGGTCAACCGCCTCTGCACGGACGGGACAAAAAACGCTTGCAGCTTCCTCTATGGCGCAGCGGCGCGGGCGGCGAAGGTCCTGGGCTACCATAGGATCGTCACCTACATTCTGGACACGGAGAGCGGCGTCAGCCTCCGTGCCTCCGGCTGGCGATGCGCGGGGCTGGCGGGCGGACGGGAGTGGACCGGCAAGCGCCGCCCGTCCGAACCGCTGTATCCGGCGCAGATGAAGTACCGATATGAAAAGGCTTTGAAATGAGGTGAGCATATCAATATTGTTTCCTATGGCGGCGGTGCGAACAGCACCGCCCTTCTCGTTGGGCTGCACCAGCACCGTATCCCCGTTGACCTGATCCTGTTTGCAGATACGGGCGGCGAGCATCCCCATACCTATGCCTATCTGGATATCATGGATCGCTGGCTGGAGGATCACGGTATGCCGGAGATCACACGGGTCTATAAGACCACGAAGGACGGCAGGCGGCTGACCTTGGAGGATGAATGTCTGAAAAGCGGTACGCTGCCCTCTATCGCCTACGGCTTCAAGCGGTGTTCTCTGAAACACAAGATCGGACCGCAGGAAAAGTTCTGCAACAACTATCCTCCGTGCCGTGAGGTCTGGAACAGCGGGAAAAAGGTGGTCAAGTTCATCGGCTATGACGCTGGCGAATACTACCGCAGCGACAAGGTCCTTCTGCGTGATCTGGCAGACCCGAAGTACAGCAAATGGTATCCCCTGATGGAATGGGGATGGGACCGGGAGGCGTGTGTCCGGGCAATCGAGGCAGCGGGCCTGCCGCAGCCGGGAAAGTCCTCCTGCTTTTTCTGTCCCAGTATGCGAGCGGAGGAGATCATCGACCTGCGGGAGCGTTACCCGGATCTGTTCCGGCGCGCGCTGGCATTGGAGGATAACGCACGGGCCAACCTGAAAACCGTTCGGGGGCTTGGGCGCAATTATTCATGGAAAGAACGATTTGGAAAGGAGCAATGCAATCATGGCAACGACTGAGAAGATCCGCAAGGATATTGA
>DBEYTJ010000102.1:0-19984 GCA_048181065.1 Collinsella sp. | reverse complement strand
CCAGATTGCCTTTCAGGCTGCCTACTGCGGCTTTGATGTAACGATTTGGCTGCGCAGCGAGGGCAGCATCGGCCGCACCCAGCCCAAGATCGATCATGTGCGCGAGGAGTACATCGCGGCAATCGAGGGTATGGCGGACGGTACGGGCGAGTGGTGTGCCGGTATCGCCGATAGCGACCAGACCTTCGACGGGGAGGCGGCGCTCGCCGCCGTTGAGCGTGCCTACTCCACACTCAAGCTGGAGCTCGACCTCGCCAAGGCCGTTGCCGACGCCGACTTGGTCATCGAGTCTATGGCCGAGGACACACAGGCAAAGATCGACTTCTACAAGAAGCTCGCCCCGGTTCTGCCGCAAAGGACCGTCATCGTCACAAACTCTTCCACGCTGCTGCCGAGCACCTTTGCCAAGTACACTGGTCGCCCCGAGAAGTACCTGTCGCTGCACTTTGCCAACTCCATCTGGAAGAACAACATGACCGAGGTCATGGCCCAGGACCAAACCGACAAGCGCTATTTCGACGAGCTCGTCGACTTCGCCAACGACATTCGCATGCTGGCACTTCCCGTCAACAAGGAAAAGAACGGTTACCTGCTCAACTCTATGCTGGTGCCGTGGCTGCTCTCGGGCCTTGACCTGTATGTCTCGGGCGTCAGCGACCCCAAGAGTATCGACCTCGCATGGACGCGCGGCACTGGCGCTCCCAAGGGCCCATTCCGCGTATTCGACACCGTGGGTATCCAGACGGCCTACAACATCGTTATGCAGTATCAGAAGGTCCCGGGCCTGGTGAGCCCGTTGCTCAAAAAGATGATGATGCCCTACAACTTTAAGGCTATGGCGTCCGTCCTCAAGAAGATGCTCGACGAAGGCAAGCTGGGCGAAAGCTCGGGCGAGGGCTTCTTCAAGTACTAAAAAATGACCTCTCGGGGACGGAGGAAAACGGATCATTTTCGTCCGCCAACAGTGAGAAGATGGATCCAGAAATAGAAAGGAGTGGCAATGGGCCGGCTCGGGCTTTGAGGACAAGTTGCTGCAGGCCCAGGGCGATTTTTCGCTCAACGCGGGCCAGCACAGCGTGACGTATCTGCCGAGTTCTGACACGGCAACGACCGGTCGCTATCAGGTGCTGCTATACGACAACAACTTTGGTGCGGCCGAAAGCTATCCCAAGTTCGACTGGGGCCAGCTGGGCTCCGCGGTGGTGACCGACTACAACAAGGGCACGCATTCGTTTGGGCGCATCTTTACAGTGGACGAGACGGCGCGCACCTACGAACTTGAGGACCAGATCGCCGTGCCGTTTTCGGGCTATGTGAGCAGTGCGCAGCGCGTTGGCGATTCAAATAGCATGCTCGTGGCATCGGGCCAGGCCAAGACCTTTACCGAGTACGATCGGTATGGTCTACCCATCGCTACCTTTGAGATGGAAGCCGAAAAGTACATCTATCGCGTGTACAAGTACGATCTGTAGGGCCGCGCTTAGGTTTGACCAATGGAGTATGAAAACACGCCGTTCGCCGACGCCCCCTCCGCGAGTGGCAGCCATATGGTTTGATGTCAGAAGCATATAGTTGTCGCCAGCCTGCTGGCGACGTTCCCCCTGATATCGGAGGTTCCAGGTATGTTTCGCGCTCAGTTAAACAACTATCGGTTGGGCTAACATGGGTCGCCGTGCTATTTCGATAACCCTTGCAGTGGTCTGCCTGGCTGTGCTCCTGGGCGCTACAGGGCTGTTTGCTATAAGCCGGGAAACGTCCTATATGCAGGAATGCGCTTCCGAAGGGTTTGCCATCGACGGTTACTATCGGGACGACAAGACGAGTCTGGAAACCCTGGCCTTTCTTGAAGAGGATAACCATCGGTGGCAACTGGTCGACAAAGACGGCAGCTGCGTTGACGGGCAGTTTAAGCGTACGGATGACCCCAACATCCTGATATTAAAGAAGGAAAACGGCGAAGAATTCGGCACGGTTCACGTTGCGTATATATCGCGCCGACGCAATCAGGGGCAGCTCTATCTATTTAGAGATAGCAAAGTGACCCGATTTTATCAGGTGAGCACCAAACCTGCGTTTATGGTGGAGTCTGGCGATGTCGATCCGGCCAGTTGATTCACGGCAATAAAACGGCGAGCGGGGCGCGGGTGTGAACTGAACCCCTCTATTTGCTCGTGTCCGTATCGCGTCTGCGCCTCGTCATAACTTGCGTCCGTGCGAGCGCTCATCCCGCGCCGGCATCACTTCACGTCAAATTCCACGCGATCGAGCTCGGGCACATTGAGGTCGATGAGCTTGCGGGCGACGTGGCGGTCGCGTGCCCCGAGCGCCTCGCTTGTCGTCACATGGGCGACAACCTCGCGCTCGACGATGCCCTCCTCGTCGCCTTCGGTGGCCGAGGTCTCGACGGCGACGGTGTAGTCCTTAAAGCCTGGCAGCACCGCCGCAAGCTCGCGCGTGGTTTCGGTGACGCCGTAGCCGTCCTGCACGCCGGCCTGCGCCGAGCCAATGGAACCCGCCGTCATAACGATGCAGGGGATGGCAAAGATTACCGTGCCCACGATGATGCGGCGGCGCACCTTGCGCGATAGCTCGTCGACCTCGGCATTTTCCTCGGTAGTCACAATACCGTCGCCGTTGAGGTCGCGCTTGAGCGGCACGCGCAAAAGAAGCAGAACGGCTTCGGCCGCGAGTGCGATAAAGACCACGTTGATGCCAAACTCGTAAAGCGCCGAGAGAAACAGTGACCCGCTTGCGATGGCGATGCCATAGCCCGCCGCGCACAGGGGCGGCATGAGCGCGGTCGCCACAGCCACCCCGGCGATGAGCGTGGCGGGTTCCTGGTCGCGCGAGTTGCCCAGGCCACCCGCAAAGCCGCCCGCGAGCGCGACGGCAAGGTCCCACACAGTCGGTGTCGAATTGTCGATGATGGCGGCCGTGGTGGTGCCAAGGGGCGAGAGCTTAAAGTACAACGTGGACGTGACCAGGCAAAAGACCATCTGCAGCGCGAGGCCGGCGACGGCCTCAAGGGTGATCTCGCGGTCGAGCGTGGCGATGCCGTATGCCATGGCAAGGACCGAGCCCATGAGCGGGCAGATGAGCATGGCGCCTACAATGGCGATATCCGAGTCGATATCGAGGCCGATGCTCGCGATCAACATGGCAATGATCAAGATGCATAAGTGTGAGCCAGTCAGGCGCGCCCCGTTTACAAAGCGCTTGCGAATCACGTGATAGGGCGCGCGTCCCTCGCGAATGTTGAATGCCCGCTTTAGAAAGCGGCTTGCGTTCTCCATGGCCTCGCTGTGGGCGGGGCGGATGCCATGGCGCCGATGATGGCGCTCGCGCAGTCGCTTGAGCTGTTGTTTATCGAGTTCCATGTCCACCTCGTATTGCCGTAGGAACGCGGGTGCGTTCGCAGCATGTACTCTACACCGTGACGGGCGGGGCGGTCATCTTGACATGGAACTTAGGCGAGCAGGCAAAGGAAGACACGCCACATACAAGTACTGCCGAGGGTTTCGGCAGATACAAAAAGCGCGGGGCCGGATGGTCTCCGACCCCGCGCTCTGCACGGGTGCGTTGTTGTTTGGTTTAGCCCAGCAGGCTCAGGCCAACAGAGACAAACGCCAGGATAACGCCGACGATGGACTCGCCACCGAGCAGGCCGCTGGCGACAACCAGGCCCTGCTCCTGGAAGGCGGCATCCTTGGCGGTCTTCTCCTCGTCCGAAAGACCGGCGTTGGCATCGCGGTGGGCTGCCCACTTGTCGTAGGCGAGCTTGACGCAGGAGCCCAGGAAGGCCGTGAGCGACATGTAGAACGGCAGGTACACGCCCAGGCCGATCATCATGGCCGGAATGCCGAGCCAGTACATGACGATGCCGGCGATAAAGCCGCCCGCAAACCACGGCACGCTCGGGATGCCCGAGACCATGGTGGCGACCACGCTTGCCTGTGCGGCCACAAAACTCTTGTCGGGGCCAAAGGCGTCCGGACCATAGGCGGTGACGAGCGCGACCATGACGGCGGCGGCGACCAGGGCGCCCACGATGCCGCCAATGGCCTGGCCGACCCACTGCGCGCGCGGGTTGGTGCCCAGCACGGCGCCGGCCTTGAAGTCGTTCATGACGTCGCCCGCAAGGCCGCACGCCACGGCCACGATGCCGGCGATAAAGAACAGCTTGACCTGAGCGAGCTGCGCGAAGGCGGCAACGATGAGCATGACGATGAGGCCGAAGATCTCCATGGGGTCGATGCCCGTCTGGCCGCAGCTCTGCGCGCTCATGATGGTGGTGACAAAGGTGAACAGCGTGACGATGACGGCCGGAACGGGGCCAAGGTCGAGCACGATGGCGATGATCACGGCGATGGCGGCAGCGCCCAGGCCGATGATACCGGCGTCGAGTTTAAGGGAGCCCGAGATGAGCGACTGCTCGTCGGTGTCGGTGGAGCTGTCGGCGGCGAGGCCGCGGACGATACCGGCGACCTGCGGAAGGATGTCCTTGAGGACGACGGCGACGCCAAAGCCCATCATGAGGCCCATACCCAGGGACTTGACGATGCCCTGTGCGGTCATAACGTCAAACAGACCGGCAGCGGTGCCGCCGACGATGATGCCAAAATTGCCCAGCAGCGCGCCGGCAAACCAGAACGCGACGGGGGCGAAGCCCACCAAAAAGCCGATGGACAGCAACATGGGCGAGTTGTAGATGGCAAAGGTCACGCCGGGGATATTGAGCGTGCACAGCATGCTGGGCACAATGCCCAGAGCGTCGCGCAGCACGCTGTAGATGCCGGCGATGGCCATGGAGCCAAAGAGCTGCTTGCCGGTCTTGCCGCCGGCCTCGGTCGCGCGCAGGGTCTGAGCTGCGGCGTTGCCGGTGGGGAACTCAAGCGCGGCGTCCACGATAAAGTGACGGTGGATGAGTGCCGTGGCCAGCAGGCCTAGGATAGTGCCGGCGAGTGCCACGATAAACATGTCGAGCCAACTGATCTGGTCGGCATAGCCCAGCATCCAGGCGCCCGGGATGGTAAACGCCAGACCGCCAGCGACCATGGCGCCTGCGGACATGATGGTGTGGGTGACGTTGGCCTCGTTGAGGCTGGCGTTGCCCATGAGCTTCAGGAAGAACAGCGAAATGACGGCAGCGAAAATGATCGGCCAGGGGAGGGCGCCCATCTTGAGGGCGGTGTAGGCCGAGCTTGCCGTGATGATCACGCAGCCAAGGACGCCGATGACGACGCCGCGCAGCGTGAGTTGCCCGCGCATCGAAGCGCGGTTCGAGGGATTGCTCATATAAAACTCCTTTGCGTATATCCGCTTCCCCCGGGAGCGCCGTTACGGATACGGCGCGGGAAGTCGGGTTACCAAGGGCCGCCGCGTGAGCTCGCAAACGACCGCGCACCAGTATAGCCGCAAGCTAGTCATTTTGGGATGACTGGTTTAGGTAGGCGATATACTGCTGGGCAGACGAAAGGAGCGCCGACGATGCTTAATGGGTGCGCATATATATTGACGGTCGACGTGGGCAACACGTTCATTCGCTTTGGCCTGTTTGCAGAGGATTCGGCCGCGGCGCAGGAATGTCCGCTTGCGACGTGCGAGATCACCACGCCGTCGAGCATCACGGCAGACGAGGCGCGCATGCGTCTCGTGCAGGTCATGGCCGCACTGGCGGCCGATGCGGGCATGCCGGGCGCGCTTGTGTCCACGGCTGCTGTGCTGAGCTGCGTGGTCCCGGCGCTCGAGCGCCCGTGGAAGGCGGCACTTTCCCGTACCTGCACGGGGCGCGTGCTCACGGTGGGGCCGGGACTTAAGACCGGCATGCCCGTGCACTACGATGACCCGGCCGAGATCGGTCCCGACCGCATCGCCGACGCCGTGGCTGCCCGCGCCGTCTACGGCTCGCCGTGCATTGTGATCGACCTGGGCACGACGACCAATATCGAGGTCATCGACGCACACGGCACCTTTGTCGGCGGCGTTATCGCGCCGGGGCTGGCGCTCGGCGCCCGTTCGCTCTCGGCCGCTGCGGCGCGCCTGCCTCAAGTTGAGCCCTCGGCGCCGACACACGTCATCGGCCGTAACACGCGTGAGGCCATGCGCTCGGGCGTGGTTCTGGGCGAGGTGGCACGCATCGACGGCATGCTCGACATGGTGCTCGCCGAGATGCGTGCGACCAAGGCCGCGGGGGAGGGCGATGTGCCCATCGTCATTACCGGCGACGATGCCGAGGCGCTTGCGGCGCTGGTCGGCCATAGCCTGACGGTCGACGATGCGCTGACGCTGCGGGGCCTCGCCGAGCTCTACCACATCAACCAAAAGCCCCGCCGCGCGTAGCGATGGGGGCAATGGGACAAAAACGTCTCCACCTTCCACCTGCTACAATGGGTCAAACTATTGCGATTTCGGAGGTGTCTGCCATGTCGGACGATCTTCATCAAACCGCGTCGGGCAAGCGCCGCGACGTTATTAGCTGGGATGAGTTCTTTATGAGCGTGGCCATCGCCGCGCAGCGCCGCAGTAAGGACCCCAACACGCAGGTGGGCGCGTGCATCGCCAGCACCAACCACCGCATCCTTTCGGTGGGCTACAACGGTACGCCCTCGGCGCTCAACGACGACTTTTTCCCGTGGGGCACGAGCGATGACCCGCTGCAGGACAAGCATAACTACGTAGTCCATGCCGAGGCCAACGCCGTGCTCAACTATCGCGGCTCGCTCAAAGACCTTGAGGGTTCCACGGTCTACGTCACGCTGTTCCCGTGCCACGACTGCGCCAAGATCCTGGCACAGGTGGGTGTGGGCGAGGTCGTCTACCTGGACAATAAGTATGCCGACACCGATGACGGCCGTATCAGCCGCCGCATTCTCGACTCCTGCGGCATCAGCTACCGCCAGGTCATCGTCGATGTCCAGATTGGTACCGGGGGACAAGCTCAGCAGTAATATGCGTTGTCGCTATCTGGCGACGAACGCAGCTCAAAGAGCCCCGTCCCAAATTGACTACTCGTGAAAGTCGCGTCTGCGCGCATGGACGGCTCGTGAGCGGGTACATGGCTGTAGTAACATAGCTTCTGTCCGCGGGCGTGCCCGCGTTATTGTGAGAAAGGAGCCCCTGTGGCTGTTAACGAAGAGCTGCTTAAGAAGGTTCTTGAAGAGATTCGCCCCAACCTGCAGGCCGACGGCGGCGATATGGAGTATGTGGGCGTCGACGACGAGGGCGTCGTTAAGCTGGAACTGCAGGGCGCTTGCGCCGGCTGTCCCATGAGCTCGCTGACCCTTTCCATGGGTATCGAGCGCATCCTGAAGGAGCACGTGCCCGGCGTTACCCGCGTCGAGCAGGTCAATGCTTCCGGCGAGGCCGAGGACCTGTACGACGAGTACGCGCCGTTCTAAGATGCGAAAGCTGCGGACGGTACGCTCCGCATAGACGTTACGTCCAAATATGCGGCTGCGAGCGCAAGGCCCGCGGCCGCATTTGTATGTAGGGAGCAGGGGGATCGATATGCTCAACGACCTCTACCATATGCTTGACCCCGTTGCGATCTCGGCGGGCCCCATCACGATCTACTGGTACGGTCTGGCCTATGTGGTCGGCGCCCTGCTCACGGCGGTCGTTATGTACCGCACGCAGCGTCGTTGGGGCTTCGACATCACGATCGATGACCTGACGAGCGTCGTGGTCGGTGCGGTCTTTGGCCTTATTATCGGCGCGCGCCTGTTTTACGTCGTCTTTTACGGTGATGGCTACTATTTGGCCCACCCGCTCGAGATCTTTGCCACCAACGAGGGAGGCATGAGCTTCCACGGTGGCCTGGTGGGCGGCATCTTGGGCGGCATCATCGTGTGCCGCATGTACAAGCTCGACGCCTGGACTTTGGCAGACCTCGCGGTCATCGGTGCTCCGCTGGCCCTGTGCCTGGGGCGCTGCGCCAACTTTGTCAACGGCGAGCTGTGGGGCAAGCCGACCGATCTGCCCTGGGGCGTGATCTTTGGCGGCACCGCGGGCGATATGCCGCGCCATCCCTCCCAGCTCTACGAGGCGTTTCTTGAGGGCATTGTGCTCTTTTGCATTCTGCAGGTGCTCAGCCGCAAAAAACCGCTGCTACCCCAGGGCACGTTTATGGGTGTGTTTGTGATGGGTTACGGCATCGTCCGCTTCCTCATTGAGTTTGTGCGCGTGCCCGATGCCCAGCTGGGTTATCTGCTGGGAGGCGTTATCACCATGGGTCAGCTGCTGAGTTTGCCGCTCGTGATCGCCGGCCTGGCGCTCATCATTTTCGGCCGTCGCCGCAACCAGCCCCAGCGCGTCTACCTGGACGCCTAACCACCAAAACCACCACAAAGGGGACAGGCACCTTTGTGGTGGTCTTGCCGAGTTTGATAGGTTTCTAGAAAGGCTTTCGGACTGTGAAGGATTCCGACCTCTCCACAACGGCTGCGCGCGACGCTGCCCGCATCGTCTGGTTTAAGCGCTACCCCGCCAAGCAGACGCTCATCGCATTTTTGCTCGCGCTGTTGGCGACCACGGCGTTTTCCATCGATCCCGCCCCGGTGTCGAGCAACGCAGTCTTGGCAATTGACCCCAAAGCCTCGGGCATGCTGTACGTGTGCTACGAGGTGCTCCTCTCGTTTGCCGGCCATACCGACGCGGTCATGCTGCTTGCGCTTGCCTGCCTGCTCACGCTGCCGTTTCGCTACGTATTCTTTGGCCGCGGCGACGCCTGGCGTCCCTCGGTGATCCTTCCGTCGCTGTTCTTTGCCGTCTGCATGGTGTTTGGCCGCAGCTACGACCTCACCGATTCGGCCGAGATCGTGCTCGGCGACAAGGCCCGCATTATCTGTGCCTGGATAGGCGGTGCGGGCTGGATGCTCTTGGCGGTCGTTGCCTTCTATCTGGCTTTTGAGTGTCTAGATTGGCTGAGCTCTCGGCGCATTCCGTTTTCTGAAGCGCACTTTGGCCGCGTATGGCGTGTGGCTCACGCCGTGCTCTCGGTCCATCCCTTTGCCGGGCCCTTCCTGGTGCTTATGGTCGCCTGGGCGCCCACGCTCATCGCTTCGCTGCCCGGCCTTTTTATGGGAGATACGGGTGCGCAGATTCGCCAGTGGTTCAACTACCCCAACGGCACGAGTGACTACCTGCGTCTGCTCAATCCCAATGTGCTGCTCAACGGACATCACCCCGTGGTGCATACGGCTATCATCGGTTCGTGCGTCCAGCTGGGGCTTTCACTGTTCAACAGCGCCAACGCAGGTCTTGCCATCTACACCTGCGCTCAGTTCGTCATTACGGCCGCCTGCATGGCCTATTCCATCTCGTCGCTGCGCAAGCTGGGCGTGAGCCTGCCGGTCCGCGGCGTAATCCTGCTGTTCTTTGTGTTTATGCCCATGTTCTCCAACTACGCGGCCTTGCTTACCAAAGACGTGCTGTTTGCCGACGCGTTTTTGGTGCTGTTGGTGCAGACCGTGAAGCTCGTGGCCTGCGGCCTGCCCCGTCGCGATGCCAATGTCGAGCGTGCAGGCGAACAGAGGCCTGTGCTCTTTGCGCGCCACGACTGGCTGCTGCTCGCTCTGGGCGCCATGGGTTCCACGTTTCTGCGCAATGGCGGCCTGGTGTTTCCCCTGGCGGCATGCGTGATCGCGGCGGCGTTTTGCGCGTGGGACGCGCATGTGGCTCGTCGTGCGGCCAAACAGGCTGGTGCTGAGCCTTCGGGCGCCATCCCGCGTTTCCGCTGGGTGGGCGTTCTTGCGGTGCTTGCGCTCTGTCTTGCCTCCAATATGTACTTCACCAAGGTCTTTATGCCGGCGCACGACATCACGCCTGGTTCCAAGCGCGAAATCCTCTCGATTCCGTTCCAGCAGACGGCTCGTTTCGTCCAAAAGCACGACGGCCTCAACTCGGGTGTCAACCCCACGGTTAAGGAGGACGGCACCATCGTGGAGGCTCCTTGCGACGGCTTGGTGACCGACGAAGAGCGTGCCGTGATCGACCGTGTGCTCAAGTACGAGAATCTGGGCCGCCGTTACAACCCGGATAAGTCGGACGCTGTCAAAAATTGCTTCAACGAGTACGCCTCGCAGGAGGACATCAAGGCCTATTTTGAGGTGTGGGCCCAGATGTTCAAAAAGGATCCCGAGTGCTATATCTCGGCGCTCATCAATAACTACTACGGCTACTTTTATCCGAGTGCCCGCGATGCGTGGGTCTACAGCACGGCGCGCAGTGCCGAGATTATGGCAAAGCCCGATAACCTCAAGTACTTCGACTTCCATCCGGTCGATAGCAAGGTTGTGCGCTGGTGCGACCACCTGATCAACCTGTATCGCGTGGCGGTGCAGCGCATCCCGTTTATCTCGCTCACCATGAGCTCGGCCACCTATGTGTGGATCATGATCGCCGTGGTGGTCTATCTGCTACGTCGTCATTCGTGGCGCGGGCTGGCCATTTGGGTGCCGCTGCTGGGCGTGCTCGCCGTGTGCCTGATCGGTCCCTGCAACGGCTCGACCTACATGCGCTACCTGTATCCGGTCATCGCCTGCATGCCCTTTGCCATCGGCGCCACCATCACCCGCAGCGACCTCCTCTGGTCCTAATTTGGTGCAAAGGGGACAGGTTACTTTGCACCAAGGGGCTGTATCATCACGACGCCTTCATTTTGGGGTTTATCTCGCAGGCCAGTAGGTATATCATAACGACGTTTGTTTATATTGCCCGAGCATCTGCGCTGGGCTTTAGGTCGAAACCGATAGGAGACACGTATGTCCGGACACTCTAAGTGGGCCACAACCAAGCATCGTAAGGGCGCGCAGGACGCCAAGCGTTCCGCCCTCTTCTCCAAGCTGAGCCGCAACATCACCGTTGCTGCCCGTCTCGGCGGCGACCCGCTGCCTGAGAACAACGCCAGCCTCGCTGCTGCTGTTGCTAAGGCCAAGGCTCAGTCCATGCCCAAGGACAAGATCAAGTCCGCTATCGACAAGGCCTTCGGTTCGGGTGCCGACGCCGCTGTCTACGAGAACATCGTGTACGAGGGCTACGGTCCCGCCGGTGTCGCCGTCTACGTCGACTGCCTGACCGACAACCGCAACCGTACCGCCGCTGATGTCCGTTCCGCCTTCTCCCACGCTGGTGGTAACCTGGGCACCTCGGGCTCCGTCGCCTTCCAGTTTGAGCGCAAGGGCCAGATCGTCGTCGCCAAGGAGATCCTGGACGAGAACGCCAAGAAGGAGACCATGATCGCCAACGGTCCTGCCGGTGACGAGGATGAGTTCATGATGGCCATCGCCGAGGCCGGTGGCGAGGACTACGAGGACGCCGGCGAGGAGTGGATCGTCTGGACCGCTGCTAACGACGTCATGGCTGTCTCCAAGGCGCTCGAGGAGCAGGGCGTCCAGGTCAAGGGCTCCGAGACCACCATGGTCCCGACTACCCCGACCGAGGTCTCCGGTACCGACGCCAAGAAGGTCCAGCGCCTCATCGACCGTCTTGAGGAGCTCGACGACGTCCAGGATGTTTACAGCACCATGGACATGACCGACGAGGTCATCGCTGCCCTCGAGGAGGAGTAGCGCCCACACGGGTTAAGCCGTGCATATCTGGGCATAATGAAGCGAGCATGCAAGCCTCGTGGAATAGATGAGCCGGATCCGCGTGCGTATGGCACCGGACCCGGCTCTTTTATAATGATGCGAATCGTTTTGCATTCTGTGGACCGAAACCTGAAGGGAGCGCGCGTGCGCGTACTCAAACGAGCCCTAGCGATCGTGTATCTTGCCGCCGCCATCGTGGCGCTGGGTACGCTTGTCTGCCAGTTCTGGGGACCGTATACGTATCGCATTATGTTGCTGTTGCGTGACACCATGCCTCGCGTCGTCGTTACGGTGTGTGCCGCTATCGTGGCGCTTGGCGTGCTCATCGGTTTTTTCCGCCTGATGTTCGCGCGTCGCGAGCCGTCCTGCGTGCATCCGGCGGGGGAGCGCAATATCGAGGTCACGCTCGCGGCGCTTTCCTCGTGCGCCCGTGCCGCGGCAGAGTGCGATGATCGCGTGATGGTTGAGCATATCGAGGCACGCGTTCAAGGCTCCGACGAGTCGCGCGTTCGTTTTAAGGTCGAGGCCATCGCGCTCGATGACAAGGACGTTGCCGCTCTTGCCACCTCGATGCAGCAGCGCATCGAGGTGGCCTGCGACACCATGCTCGGCACGCCGGGCACGACCGCGCGCGTCCGTTTTTTGCCGTCCAAGACTACCGTCCAGACCGTGGAGGTTTCCGGTGAGTGATACCAATCAAGACAAGACCGCCCGCACGCCGCGCCTGACGATCGACCAGAACGCTACGCCGGCAGGCGAGTCCGCCGACACCAAGCCCGAGGCCGGCGAGCAGCACGACAGCGCCGCCAACGACTTTGACGAGGCCATGGGTCTCATCAAAGGTACGGGCGCTGCTATCTGGAGCTACGCCGTGCGCCACCCCAATACTACGCTCGGCGCCTTGGCAGGCTTTATCCTCGCCGTGCTGGTACTTACGTTGGGTCTGTGGGACACACTCGTCATCGCATTCTTTGTGCTGATCGGCGCCGTGATCGGCCAGATTCGCGACGGCGAGAACGGTATCGTCAACTTCTTCGGCCGTCTGTTTAGCGGCCGCTAATATGAATTCGACTGTCGCATCTGCGGCAGGCATAAGGAGGAACCATGGCTTTTAACACGAAGGTCGATGTGGCCGATACCGAGCTCGAGGCGAATGAGGCCGTCGCCGATGCCGGGGACGTGACGCTCGAGGACGAGGCACTCGTCGAGGCCGAGTCCGACACGGACGAGGACAACGAGGAGATGGACGAGGAGGCGGACGAGTCCGAGGACTCGCTGACCTATTCCAACGGTGTGATCGAGAAGATCGTTGCCATGGCCACCCGCGAGGTGCCGCATGTTCTGGGCATGAAGGGTAACCTTATGCACTTTGTGCAGGAACAGTTTGGTGCCGAGAACCTGACCAAGGGCGTGACGGTCGAGGTCACCGACGACAACCGCGTGGTCGTCAACATCTCGGTCATCATCGAGTACGGCGCCTATGCGCCTGCGATCTTTGACAACGTTAAGGCGCGCGTCACCGAGCGTCTGGCCGCGATGACCGGCCTTGAGGTGGCAGGCGTCAACCTGCGCATCGAGGATGTCATCACCCCCGAGGAGTACGAGCACCGCACCAGCCAGCACGAGTAACCTACCAAATAGGGACAGGTTTGTTTCGATAGGTTTTACCTGCGAAAACGCTAAACGGTCGACCGCGCAAGCAAAAGTGCGGTCGACCGTTTTCTATATGCCCCCGATGCAGGCATACCGCTCGTCTAACTAAGGGTTGCAATCTTCGCGTTCCGCGTTACCCTAATGGGCGCATTGTTTCCAAATTGTTAACGAGGGGTTGCCGTAATGGCCGACGAACACGAGACCGAAAGCAAGGCATGGGCGATTGAAGCCGCTGCGGCAGAGGCGGCGTCGCGTGCCGCCGAGGAGATGCATCGTCCTCCGGTGGTGCCGATGGAGCGCGTTGTCGGTCGCGAGGATATCGAACGTGGCGAGCGCGCCGGCCGCAAGCGCAGCCAGGAGCCAGGCTTTCCGCGCTTTTTTGCCGAGCTCAATCTGGGCCTGATCCTCACGGCGTTCGCCATTGTGGCCTTTAAAACCCCCAATCACTTTGCCTTCGGCGGCACCTCGGGCGTGTCGGTCATTCTTTCCACGCTGTTCCCGACTCTGCCCGTCGGCGTCTTTATGTGGATTATCAACGCGGTCCTGGTCATCCTGGGTTTTATCTTTTTGGAGCGCAAGGCAATCCTTTGGAGCGTCTTTGCCTCGTTTGCGCTTTCGGCCTACGTCTCGCTGTTTGAGCTCTTCATTCCGTCGGATGTTTCGATGACGGGCGATATGTGGCTCGACCTGTGTTTTGCCGTCATCTTGCCGGCGCTGGGCAGTGCCATTGTCTTTGACATTGGCGCCTCGACGGGCGGCACCGACATCCTTGCCATGATTCTCAAACGCCGCACGACGCTCGAGATCGGCCGTGCCCTGTTGCTGGTCGATATCGGCATCGTGACCATCGCGGCTTTCCTGTATGGCCCGCGCGTCGGTCTGTACTGCGTGCTCGGCCTGTTTGCCAAGACGCTTGTGGTCGACAAGGCTATCGAGAGCATTCACCTGCGTAAGGTCTGCACGATCATTTGCTCCGAGCCCCTTAAGGTCGAGGAGTTTATCGTCAAGCATCTCAACCGCACGGCAACGATCAGCCGTGGCTATGGCGCCTTCTCGGGCAAGTGCGTCACGGTGATCATGAGCGTGCTGAGCCGTCGCGAGGCAGTGCAACTGCGCCGCTATACCCGCGAGATTGATCCTGGCGCCTTCATCACCATCGTCGATAGCTCCGAAATCGTCGGCAAGGGCTTCCGCGGCACGAACTAGCCCGGGCGTACCCTTCGAATCATTGAATAAAGCCACTTGCGTTGCAAATCGGTCATCTTGGGGTATTTGTCCCCACATTGGGCGATAATGATCCCAAAGACATCGTTTGCGATCCAGGTGATTCGCTCTAGATACGAAGGGATGATTTCGATGTTCTGTTCGCAGTGTGGCGCCCCCATGGGCGATAACGACAAGTTCTGCGGCGTTTGCGGTGCCCCTAATACCGAGGTTAAGGCCGCCGGCCCCGCTCCCCAGGGACAGTCTCAGCCCCAGCAGTTTGTTCCGCAACCGCCCGTGGCGAATGTGTCAAAGGGCTGTGTGGCTCAGGCGTTCCAAGATATGACCAAGACCCCGGGCGTGCTTCAGCGTGTATGCCAAATCGCGTTTTTGCCGGCGTTGATTTGCGTTGTGTCGGTGCTCGTGTTGTTTATTCCCGTTATTGGCGGCATTGCGGCTGCCATCGGCTTTTTGGCAGCTTGCATTGCGAGCGTATGCGGTTCCGGCTTTGGTATCGAGTGGGGTCGTGATCTTTCGCTCAAGGTCGATGACGGTATGGACCGTCCACTCATGCGTTCCACGTCGTTTGGCCTCGGAGTCTTTTCGAGCGTTATTTCGGTCGTGCTCGAGGTTATCGCTGCCATTCCCGTAATCGGTGTAGTGCTTTCGCTGGTGGAGGGCGTGGTAATTGGCGCCGCGGGCTCGTATTCTTATTACGGCTCTTATGCGCTCGAGGCTGCGCTGTTTGGCTCGCTTGGCCTGCTCGTTCTGGCTATGATTGCCACGGCGGTCCTGGGGGTCTTCTTTAAGATGTTCGCCGACATTGCCGTGATGCACTTTGCGGTGACCGGTCGCGTCGAGAGCGCGTTTTCGCTCGATAAGGTTTGGACGGCCTTTAAGAACAATAAGACCAAGCTGTTCTGCGCTTCGTTCCTTCCCGAGTTTTTGACGGGTTTGGTCGCCAACGTTGTCACATGGATCTTGACGGTCGTCTTTGGCGCCATTGCCTCTGTTGGTATGTATAGCTACTACTATCGTCCTACGGGCATTGAGGCGATTGTTATCGGCGGCGGCATTACGCTCGTGCTGTTCCTGGTGCTGGTCGCTTTCGTCACCGTATTTCTAACGGTCTTTGGCAAGATGCTCAAGCACCGTGCCGTTGGCTATTGGGCCGCACGTTATGCAAGTGAGTGGGCCGACGAGGACAAGGACGACGTTCTGACTTTTGTACTGCCCTTCGAAAAGAAGTCCGCCGCTTCGGGTTACAGTGCTCCGGATGCTTCGCCAGCGCCAGCGCCTGAGTCTGCGCCGGAGTCCAAGCCTGCGCCCGAGCCGGCGCCTGTGTCTGAGCCTGAGCCGGCGGCTGTGCCTGAGCCTGAGCCGGCGCCCGAGTCAAGCTCTGACGAGGACCCTCAGGACGAGTAACCCTGCCGCCTGCCATTTGGACGCCATTTGGGGACGGGGTAGAAATGGTAGAAATAGTGCTTGACAAATGAGCGGGGGGCGGGCGTCTTTCCAACGTTCGCCCCCGCTTTGCTATAGCCAGGTTGTTATAGGTGGGTGTGACGGCTACTCGCCGTGCTTCTCATCGTGGCGAGCGGCGGCACGGGCATCGTGGATGCCCTTGATTGCGGCATGGCGGGCGGTGCGGGCGTCGTGCACGGCGTCGCGGGCCTCGGCGGCAGTTGCCTTGGCAGAGCGCAGCTTGGCTGCCAGGTCGGGATTGGTCTCGGCAACCGCGGCGATCGTGGGGCCGTCGAGCTCTTCTTGCGTGGGCTCGGCCAAAAAGTCGATGGCATACTGAGCGGCTACCATGGAGCCCTTGGCGAGCACGCTCTCGTCGATCTTATAGAAGCAGGAGTGCTGGGCATAGGTGGCGCCAATCTGGGGGTTGCGCGTGCCAACAAAGGCGAGCACGCCCGGTACGCGGCGCAGATACTCCGAGAAGTCCTCGCCCGAAAGCGTGCCGCGGTAATGGCCCTCGCCCGCGGGACCCAGGCACTTGAGCACAGCTTGGCGGCAGCGCTCGCTCGAGGCGGCATCGTTTTCGACCTTGTAGTTGGCGATGGTGTAGTCGGTGAGCTCGGCCTCGGCGCCCAGAGCAGCCGCGGTGTGCTCCACGATGCGGCGCATAAGCTCGGGCATCTCCTCATGCGTCTTGTCGCCATAGGTGCGTACCGTGCCGGCAAGGTACGCCGTGCCGGCGATAACGTTGCGCGCGGTGCCGCCATGCAGCTCGCCGACGGTGATGACGGCGGGTTCGTAGGGGCTAATCTCGCGCGAGACGATAGTTTGCAGGGCGTTGACGATTTCGGCGGCAACCATAACGGCGTCGTGGCCGCGCTGGGGCATGGCGCCATGGCACGAGGTGCCGCGGACGTCGATGCGGAACCAGTCGGTGTTTGCCATGCGTGGGCCGGGCTCGCAGCTTACGGTGCCGGCGTCGACCTCGCTCCAGATGTGCGCGGCGTAGGCGCCGTCGACGCCATCGAGCACACCCGTGCCGATCATGAGTTTGGCTCCCTGGCCGTTTTCCTCGCTGGGCTGGAATACGATGCGAATCTCGCCGTGGATGTCATCGGTCATGTGGCGCAGAATCTGCAGCGTGCCGAGCATCATGGCGATATGGCAGTCGTGACCGCAGGCGTGCATGCAGCCCTCGTTGACGCTGGCGAACTCCTCGCCGGTCTGTTCGGTGACAGGCAGGGCGTCGATATCGGCGCGCAGCAGGATACGGCGGCGCGGCGTGCCGTCCTCGCGGTAGGCATCCGGCGCGGTACCGCGAAGCGTCGCCACCAGGCCCGTCTTGAGCGGACGCTCGTAGGGGATATTCATGGCGTCGAGCTGGTTGGCGATGTCGGAAGTCGTGCGCTCCTCGGTAAGGCTCAGCTCCGGGTGCTTATGGAAGTGCCGGCGCTGCTTGATGATGTAGGGTTCAAACTCGGCGGCGATATCCTGGATGGCCGCGGTAACGTCGTCTGCCGCGCGAACCTCGGTTGCCGCCATAATTTGCTGTGCCTTGGTCTTCGTCATGGTCGATTTGCTCCTTGCTGGGTTGATCGCAAAATCGTACAGGCTTTCTCCAGTATGCCACCTGCCGCTAGGGCTGGTAAAGTTGCCGTTTGCCGCTTGGGGTTTTGTTACAAGGGCGGGGGAGTACACTCGGGGGTGTTGAATTACCTGCCAGAGATGGGGATGCCCATGCGACATATCGATCGGATTATTCGCTCCAAGAACGTCTTTACCGCGCAAGACGGCATCGATACCGCCCGCGAGTTGGCGATCGCCATCGCGGGCGATCGCATCGTCGCTGTCGGCGCGCCCGATGACGTGATTGCCGCCGCACCTGCCGCCACGCCGGTGGTCGATTACGGCGAGCAGTTTGTCTGCCCCGGTTTCCATGACGCTCATCTGCACTTCTTCCATACCTCGGTCGGTTCCTCGCCGTATATGCTCATGGATATGGGCACGTCCGAGGCGGCACTGGTGCAGCATGCGCTCGAGTTTTCCCAGGGCCTGCCCGACGACGCCTGGGTCGTGACCCAGGGCTGGCGCGATTACCGCTGGGATCCGCCCGAGCACCCTACCAAGGCTTCCCTCGACGCCGCCTTCCCCGATCGCCCCTGTGTTATGTACTCGGGCGACGGGCATACGCTGTGGCTCAACAGCCGCGCGCTCGAGGCGCTCGGCGTGACGCGCGACAGCGAGCCTCCGGCGGGTGGCAGTTACGACAAAGACTCAAACGGTGAGCTTACGGGTATTGCCCACGAGGCTGCGGCCATGCAGCTGCTGCCGCGCTGCCTGGAGTGGCTGGGCGAGGACCGCATCGCGAGCGCTTACGCCGACCAGATGAAGCGTATGGCCGAGCAAGGCATCACCTCGATCTGCGATATGTCGCTCATGCCCATGCCGGGCTGCGACTTTATTCGCGACGATGTTTACGACAAGCTGCAAGCCGCCGGCAAGCTGGGCATTCGCGCCCACCTGTTCCCCACGCTGCTGGATGACCAATCACGCTTGGAAGAACTCCAGACCCGCTACGCGAACAACGCGCTGCTCTCGGCGCCAGGCTTTAAACAGTTCTTCGACGGCGTGTCGAGCGAGCATACCGCATACCTCACTGAGCCCTATACTAACCCGCGCTTCCCGGGTGACCAGGGTCGTCTGACGGTTCCCGTCGAGCGCATGCGCAAGCTGGTTCTGGCGGCAGCCGAGCGTGGGCACACCGTGCGCATCCACGTTATCGGCGACGGCGCCATTCATGCTGCGCTCGATATCTTTGAGGAGGCGGCAGAGCTCTACGGTCTGCCCCCGCACGGTCATAACACGCTCGAGCATCTGGAGAATTTGCTGCCCGGTGACATCGATCGTCTGCGCAAGCTCAACGTCATTGCCTCGAGCCAGCCTTGCCACATCACGCTCGACCCGGGTGGCCCGGAGCGTGACCTGGGCCTGGAGCGCAGCCGCATCATGTGGCCGTTTGCGACCTATAAGCAGCGCGGCATCCGCCAAGCTTTTGGTACCGACAGCCCCATCACGGCCGTTACCAGCATGAACGTGCTCTACACGGCTATTACGCGCCAAGACCCTCGCAGCCACTGGCCCGAGGGCGGCTGGCTCCCCAGCGAGCGCATCGATGCGGCAACGGCCCTGCGCAACTACACGCTTGGTAGCGCGTACGCAGCGGGCGACGAGCAAAACCTCGGCAGCCTAGAGCCCGGCAAATACGCCGACCTGGTAGTCCTGGACCAAAACCCGCTCACTATCGACCCCCAAGAGCTGCAAGCCACCAAGGTTCAGGCCACCTACCTGGCAGGCAACTTGATTTACGAGCGCTAATAATCATGCCGTACCGTTAAACGCGGCTCGGGCAGCCTATTTTGGGATGGCGCTCGAGCCGCGTTTGTATATCGGTGGGGACCCGCTATGAGCGTCCCTGCTCTGCTTGATTTGAGCGTGGGGTGGGGGCGCTGCTGCCCCGCGCATTTAATTTGGACATCAGCAATGCCGTCTCTTGGTGTTTTGCATACTTTCCATTGCAGATTGCATAAAAAGGCTGGGATGTTCTTTCTGGTCCTGATGTACCCCCGCCTGGGCCGTGCAAAAAACGGAGTATTCAGCAACGCAAGCCCCGCCGGCGCCGCTACAGTCGGGTAGCATCGCGGAGCTCGATGACATTTTGTGGTCTGGTACGGCGCGAAGTATGCCCATTTGTCCCAACGGGGTCTGCCCACCGACCAAAATCGCCCGCTGAAGGCGTCCTTGGGACCAATAAGGAATGTCCAGTGCGTATGCAGCCGTCCTGGTCTGCTGAATACTCCCAAAAATGCACGGTGCTCCCTGGGGGACCCGTGCGCGTGGCGAAAACCATGCCCATGCCGACATCCGCATCGCCATTTTGCTGCACTGACTTTTCTGAATGCCGGGCCCGAGTTAGTCAACCTGGCTCCCGGGGCGGACCGGAGGGCATGAAGTTTGTCGCGAGTTCCGCACGCAAAGGAAAGCACTTAATGTGCTTTCCGTCTTGCGCAGGACTGTAG
>DBEYTJ010000101.1:0-6034 GCA_048181065.1 Collinsella sp. | reverse complement strand
TATCAGCTGCAGAAATTATAGAGGAGGAGTCTGCCCATGCCGGGTAAAAGCCTAGAGAACATGCACGTAGCGGTCTTGGCGGGCGGTCATTCCGCTGAGCGCGAGATCTCGCTCAATTCGGGAAAGAACGTCGTGGTGGCCCTGAAGGAGGCCGGCTACACTTCGGTGGAGCTGCTCGACACGGCTGCCGATGATTTTATGGTAACCATGGCGACCGGTGGCTTTGACGTGGCATTTATCGCCATGCACGGCGCCGGCGGTGAGGATGGCGCCATGCAGGGCGCCATGGAGACCCTGGGTATCCCCTACACGGCCTCGGGCGTGCTTGCCAGCGCCTGCGGTGCCGACAAGGAGGTCTCGAAGCTCCTGTACGCCAAGGCGGGCATTCCCGTTGCCCCCGGCATTGCGATCGAGTCGGGCGATGAGATCGATATCGATCATATCGTCGAGGTTTGTGGCGAGCGCTGCTTTGTGAAGCCGTCCGTAAACGGTTCCAGCTATGGCATTTCCCTGGTCCACGAGCCCTCCGAGCTGCCCGCGGCAATCGCCAAGGCGTTTGAGTACGGCGACAAAGTGCTGGTCGAGAAGTGCATCGAGGGTACCGAGATCACCGTCGGCGTATACGGCGAGGATGACGTGCGCGCCCTGCCGATTGTTGAGATCCGTAAGCCCGAGGACTGCGAGTTCTACGATCTTGACGTGAAGTATGTGGACCCCACGGATATCCATCGCATTCCGGCACAGATTTCGCCCGAGAACTACGTTCGTGCCCAGGAGCTCGCCTGTGCTGCCCATAAGGCGCTCGGCTGCCTGGGTATTTCGCGCAGCGACTTTATCGTGAGCGAGGATGGCCCCGTCATCCTCGAGACCAACACGATTCCCGGCATGACCGATACGTCGCTGTATCCGGATGAGATTCGCCACACCGATGACATGACGTTCCCGCAGGTCTGTGACAGTCTGATTCGTATGGGGCTTCGTCGAGCGGGCGTTGCATGCTAATCGAGGACGCTGTTTCGTCGGGGACGCCGCAGTTTGTCATCGATTCCTATGCCACGCTTGCCGAGCGTGCCAAAACCCAATCGTTTGGTCTCATCGAGGAAGACGTTATCGTCCTCGATACCGAGACCACGGGTCTTTCGGTGCAGGACAATGAACTGATTGAGATCTCGGCTGCCCGTCTTTCGGGCCGCGAGATCGTCGACCGGTTCGATACCTTCGTGCATCCCAAGCAGCTGATTCCCGCCGAGATTACCGAACTCACGAGCATTACAAACGCCGATGTGGTGGATGCCCCATCGGCCGTCGAGGCCGTGGCCGCTCTCGCCGATTTTGTCGGCGGCTGCCCGGTGATTGCGCATAACGCCACCTTCGACCGTTCGTTTATCGAGTCGGTCAAGGGCGGTGTCAACGTCAGCGACATCTGGATTGATTCGCTGGCACTGTCGCGCATCGCGCTTCCGCGCCTGGCATCGCATAAGCTATCTTTTATGGCCGATCTGTTTGGCTGTGACTCGGTATCACACCGTGCCAATGCCGACGTCGACGCCCTGTGTGGTGTGTGGCGCGTGCTGCTCGTGGCGCTCACCGATTTGCCCCAGGGCTTAATGGCGCGCCTGGCCGACATGCACCCCGACGTGCCCTGGTCCTATCGTCCCATCTTCTCGTTCTTGGCGGGACAGAACCCCGGTTCCATCTTCTCTCTCAGCGCCGCCCGCGCCGACGTACTCAAGGCCGATCGGGCCGATGGTCGTGTTGATGCGGACGAGCTACCGGTCCTTAAGATGCCGAGCCGCGAGGAAATCGAGGCGGACTATGCCCCGGGCGGTCTGGTTAATCGCATGTATCCCACGTACGAGCCGCGCGACGAGCAAATCGCGATGGCGCTCGAGGTCCGTGACGCGCTCGTTACGGGAACGCATCGCGTGATTGAGGCGGGGACGGGCGTCGGCAAATCGATGGCCTATCTGGTGCCTTTTGCCGAGGCCGCGCGCCGCAACAACATCACAGTTGGTATCGCGACTAAATCGAATAATCTTGCCGACCAGCTCATGTATCATGAGCTGCCTAAACTTGCCGAGCAGCTGGACGGAGGCCTATCGTTTTGCGCCCTCAAGGGCTATGACCACTATCCATGCTTGCGCAAGCTTGAGCGTATGAGTCGCGGCCAAGTCGAAATTACGACTAAGCGTGATCCTGCCGACACGCTTACGGCGGTCGCGGTCATCATGGCGTACGTGTGTCAGTCGGCCGATGGCGACCTCGACTCGCTCGGCATTCGCTGGCGCAGCGTCAACCGTCCCGACTTTACGACGGCGTCGCGCGAGTGCGCCCGTCGCCTATGCCCGTTTTTCCCCGATAAATGCCTGGTCCATGGCGCTCGCCGTCGCGCGGCGCATGCCGATGTGGTGGTCACCAACCATTCCCTGCTGTTCCGCAATGTTGCGGCCGAGGGCAGAATCTTGCCTCCGATTCGTCACTGGGTGATCGATGAGGCCCACTCCATCGAGCGCGAGGCACGCCGTCAATGGGCGCGCGTGGTGTCGGCGGATGAATCGCGCGTTCTGTTTGAGCGCCTGGGTGGCTCGAGCACCGGTGCGCTGAGCCAGGTTTCCCGCGATTTGGCAACCTCGGAGGGCTCTACGCTTTACCTGGGTCTTACCGCCAAGGCGACGTCGACGGTTGTGCGTGCGAGTATGGCGATTGCCGATGTGTTTGACGGCGTTCGCGAGCTTGGCCGCCGTGCGCGCGGGGGCTATGACAATGCGAACCTATGGATTGGCCCCGAGCTGCGCGAATCTGACGACTGGCATGATTTCTTACAGTCGGCCTACACTGCCATCGACGCGTTGGAACAAGCTGACAAGAGCGTCGACGCGCTGGTACAAGCAGTTGCCGCCGACGAGCCCGAGGTTGTTGTCGACCTGGGTGATATCTCGCGCCGCCTACACGAGCTGGTCGAGAACCTCAAACTCATCATTGACGGTACCGATGAACACTACGTGTACTCGCTGCAGGTCAATCGCAGGCTGCGTGCCGGCGGAGAGTCAATGACTGCAGAGCGCATCGACATTGGCGAGGCCTTGGCGACCGAGTGGCTGCCCGAGGTTCACACGGCTATCTTTGCATCGGCGACCATGACGGTTTCCAAGAGCTTTGAGCACTTTAACCATGCCGTCGGCCTCGATCGCATCGGCGCCTCGACATCATCGTCACTGCACTTGGATTCGAGCTACGACTTCGATTCGAATATGGCCGTGGTCGTGGCTGGGGATATCCCCGATCCGCGCGATCGTGAGAGCTACCTTTCGGCGCTCGAGCGTGTGCTGGTCGACGCTCATCTTGCCATGGGCGGCTCGGTGCTCACGCTGTTCACCAACAGGCGTGACATGGAGGAACTGTACGCCCGTGTCGAGCCCAAGATGGCTCGTGCGGGTCTGGAGCTCAACTGCCAGCAGCGCAACTCGTCTCCTCGCCGTCTGCGCGATCGCTTTATCAACGAACCGACCTCGTCGCTCTTTGCGCTTAAGGCCTTTTGGGAAGGGTTCGACGCCAGCGGCGAGACGCTGCGCTGCGTCATCATCCCCAAGCTGCCGTTCTCGAGCCCCACAGACCCGCTCTCATGCGAGCGCAATCTGCGCGAAGACCGCGCTTGGGCGCGCTATTCGCTGCCCGAGGCCGTGCTCGAGGTCAAGCAGGCAGCCGGTCGCCTCATTCGATCATCGACCGATTGTGGCGTACTCATCTTGGCCGACCCGCGCCTGGTGACGAAGGGCTACGGCAAAAAATTCTTAACGTCGCTGCCCACGAGTTCCTATCAGCGCATCGAATCGGCACAAATCGGGCACTATCTACAGCTGTGGCGCGCACGCCACGAGCGACGCCGCTAAAGCGGGCAGACGAGGGATTTTGCCATATCGCACAGACGCTCTGACAGGGCGGGGTCATCCAGGATGCGGATGGCCCCGCCCGCTGCGATTACCTGGCTTAACAGCCAGCGCTCGGAGCCGTAGCGCACATTCACTGTTGAGCTGTCCGCCCCATTGGGCTCAATCGACATGATGCCGGGCCAGTCTAGGCGCTCTGCCAAGGCGCGCGGCATGAGAAGCTTCGCACTCCGCTCCGCCTGGGCGAGGGAGTCGTGGAGGGTTGCGGGCTCCGGTGCATGGCGCACGACGGAGTCGTCGGTCAAGGTCAGGCTCTCGATTTTATCCATACGATAGGTACGCTGTTCGTCGACCGCGACATCCCAGGCAATCAGATACGTTTGGTCGCCGTTTGTTGTGATGCGCAAGGGGTCGACCAAACGCTCGCGCGCTTGTGTGTCATCCATCGAGCGATACGAGATGCGGCAGCGAACGCCGTCCCGAATGGCGCAGCTCAGCTGCTGCCAGTGCGATCCGTGGGCGACGGTGTCAAAGACGCGCTGGTTGTAGCCGAGCTCTTTGGGAAGAAGGGCGCGCCGTATTCGAGCCGCCGCTTGGGGTTCGATCCCCAATGATTCAAGTTCATGGTTGAGCACAGCGCCCTCGGCGGCACTCAGGCGCAGCGGTAGCACGCGCCCCGCGTCACCGGTGAGGACCACGCACTCGCCGCGGCGTTCACAGATAATACGTGCACCCGATTCTCGGTCCGCAAGCGTCGAGACGATCTCGAGAATCTCGTCGAGCGATGCCCCCGTGATATCAAAGCGGCTGCAAAGCTCGTCTCGTGTCATGCCATTCTCGCCGGCGGCGTAGAGGGCCTCCATGATGTCGATGGCGCGCGAGAGTCTTTGCTCGCTGGTGAGTTTACGCACGGGCATGCTCGTGCACCGTCCTTTCGATGAGGTGATTCCACGCCTGCTTGAGAGAATCGGGGGCGACGGGCCTCATGCCATCCATGGCATGGGCCATGCAAAACGAGGCTGCGGCTTCAAAGTCGCGCACGTCAACGGTCCAGGTCCAACCTGCTTCGGTGCGCATGAGCTCGCCTCGTCCGCGTGTGAGACCGCTGATCATATCGGCCTGCGCTTCACGCGCGAACGAGAACGTAGCCGCAACAGGTGGGCGGTCGGCAAAATCGAACTCAAAGAATAAGTAATCGTTGAGGTTGAAATCCGCAGGAATGGCGTAGGCTTTCGAAGGCCTCCAGGCGCGAATGATGCGGTCGCAGCGGAATGTTCTGATATTGTCGGTGGCATTGTCGAGGCCGCAGAAGTATGCCGTACCCTCGCGCTCGAACATGCCGTAGACGCAAACGGTCCGCTCGCGTTGCTCGCCGCGTCCGTTTTGGTACAAAAAGCGCAGCGTGCAACGCTCGGCAAAGGCACTCCATACCGCATCGACGGCGGGAGAGCGGCGGATCGGTGCCTCTCCTGTCGTCGACATGCCGGTGAGGTAGGCAATCTTGGAGCGAATGTCGGCAAGTGGCGCGGCAAAGGTGGATGAGCCTGCCGCGAGTGTCTGGTCGATGGCATTGAGCAGGATGTCGGCATCGTCTGCGGTGATGAGACCGCCCGCGGCAAACGTGTGCTCGCGGTCGATCGTCCACGCGCTCTCTTCGGTTTCCTGCGCTCCGGCGGCACGAACCTCCCTGATAACGATGCCGCGCTCGAGCAGCTTGTCGCGATCGCGGCGGAACTTGCGCTTGTCTGAGTCGATATTGCCCGAGCCGTATCCCAGATCGGAATCCAGGACGATTTGCTCGGTCGTCAGCGGTTCGGGAGAACTGTTGAGTACAAAGAAAAGGTTGAGGATGCGCTGAGCCGTTTTATCGAAACCGGGCTCGGGTGCCCCCTTTTTAATTGTCGCGGTCGCGTCGCTTGCCGTCATAGAATCCTCGCATGAGAAGGTCGTTTGTTGCCATGATTTTAGTCCGATATGGAGATTAGGCTATATCCTTGTCCGCTCGCGGCGTTAAGATGGCCCGAATTCGGTCGTTTGCGCTCGCTCGGGGTATACTTTCGACTATATACGGTTCTAATGTGCATGCATTGGGCCTATTTGTCGGATTATGGATGTGGAGCGCACATGGCGAACACCCAGAACTATAT
>DBEYTJ010000100.1:0-3932 GCA_048181065.1 Collinsella sp. | reverse complement strand
CGCTCCTTGTAGTCGGCAGGATTCCACTGCGGCGCCGACGGATCGAGTGCATCGGTCACGCCGCCAAGCGGGTTTTTAAGAAAGTCGAAACCCTTGCTGATCTCGATAATGTCATCAAACAGATCGTGTTCCTGCGCCATGCGCGGCCCCTCCCTGAGCAGTGCAAACAAGCAAGAGATAATGATACGCTATCGGCCCACGCCTCGGGCAAATTACACGCGGCGCACCTTTGAGGCAAATAGTCTATGGCCTATCGCCGCCTCGATTGCACAAGGTCAATCAAGCGCCAACTATGCCTCGCACATGAGCTGCACGAGCTTTTGTTTGGTCATCTTTGCCTGCTCGTTGGCCATATTACGCTCATTTCTAAAGACCGCATTTGCAACACTCTGCAAATCGGCATCCGAAATCTCGCCAAGGCCCAGCTCCTCAAGCGTCGTCGGCAGACCGACGCGTTGGCAAAACTCGAGCACCTGATCAAGCTCGGGCGCACGCTCCAGGCGCAGCTGCACCACCAGGCCAAACGCCACGGCCTCACCATGCATGGCCTTGCACTCGGGCAGAATCGTCAGGCCGTTGGCTATGGCATGGGCAAGTGCTAGGCCACCGCTCTCAAAGCCAACACCCGAGAGCAGAATATTGCACTCGATCAGGCGCTCAACCGCCGGCGATATACGGCCCTTTTTGAGATCGCGCTTGGCAGCGACGCCGCACTCCATGAGTGTGTCATAGCAGGCACGAGCCGCAACCAAGGCCAAGTGTCCCGGCGCGCCACCGTGCTCGTTGGCGCCGTGCGCCGCGGCGCACGAACGCGCCTCGAAGTACGTTGCCAGCGCGTCGCCCATACCAGCGACCGTCATACGCAGCGGGGCCGCCGCGACCACGTTGGTATCGACCACGACCAAGTCTGGATTCTTCTCGAGCATCAGGTAGCGGTCGAACGACCCATCCTCGTGATACAGCACCGAAATCGCGCTGCACGGACCGTCCATCGACGCCGCCGTGGGACATACGCACAACGGCAACTCGGCATAAAACGCAACGGCCTTGGCGATATCGAGCATCTTGCCGCCGCCAATGCCCACCACCATGTCGCAATACTCGGCCCGGGCTTCCTTGGCCATTTCGACAACGGCATCTTCCGTACACGGACCGTTGTAAATCTTAAAAAACGGCTCGCTTAGATCTTCGTCCAGAAATCCATCGACGATCTGCCTGCACAGCCGATCCTCGGTGCCCTGGTCAAACAAGACATAGGCAGCGCAGCCCAACCATGACAAATACCTGCCCTGGCGCGAAAGCTCACCCGGCCCCTGAACATACCGACCGGGACCGCCATAAACCATGGGAAGCGCCATACGAGAATCCGCCCTTTCATCAACAACAATTGGTGCAAAGCAACCTGACCCCTTTGCACCATAGCAAAAAGGGGCAAAGCCGTCTGCCGGCTTTGCCCCTTCCTTAGCTTGATTTACTCATCCATGAGATAGTAGTGGCCCAGCGCGTCGGCACCCAGGATGGCGTTTGCGACCATCTCGGGCGTCACCTCAAACGGCATGTTGCACATGGTGTCATCGGGCGCGCAGGCGGCCTCGGCAACAATCATGGCCTGCTCGCGCGTAAGCTCGGCAACGCCAAGTTCCTTCATCGTGACCGGCAGGCCCAGCTCAATGCAGAAGCCCAAGACTTCCTCGAGTTTCTCAGTCGGAGCATCTTCGAGTACCAGCTGGACGATAGTGCCAAAGGCGACCTTCTCGCCGTGATACATGCCGTGGCACTCGGGCAGCATCGTCAGGCCATTGTGGATGGCATGAGCAGCAGCAAGGCCCGAGCTCTCAAAGCCAATGCCCGAAAGCAGCGTATTGGCCTCGATGATGTGCTCGACGGCAGGCGTGAGCGCACCCTTCTCCAGCGCGACCTTGGCCTTGACGCCATCGGCCATAAGCGTCTCGTAGCAGAGCTTGGCGAGCGCCAAGCCAGCCATGCCGCCCTTGCCGCCGGCGCAAGTGCCACCGTCGGCATCATGCGTCGCCTGGGCCTCAAAGTAGGTTGCGAGTGCATCGCCCATACCGGAAACCGTCAGGCGCACCGGGCTCGCCGCGATAACCGTCGTATCCATCAGGACAATGTTGGGGTTTGCCTTAAGGAAGAGATATTTATCGAACTGGCCGTCATCGGTGTAGAGCACCGAAAGTGCCGAGCACGGTGCATCGGTCGAAGCGATGGTGGGGCAAATGATAACCGGGGATTCCAGGTAATAGGCAACGGCCTTCGCGGTGTCGAGGATCTTGCCGCCACCGACGCCGACGATGATGTCGCAACCGTTGTCTCGGGCGAGCGCAACCAGGCGATCGACCTCGCCCTTGGAGCACTCGCCGTTAAAGTCCTCAAACAGCAGCTCGGCCTTAGCCTCGACAAAGCCGCCCTCGATCTTGGCACCGACGCGCTTCTTGCCCGAAGGCGTCACGATGACGAGGGCCTTAGCGCCGAGCGGCTCGACATAGGAGCCGAGCTTGGCGAGCTCGTCCGGACCCTGGATGTACTTGCTGGGGCTATTGAAAATTGCAGCCATAACTATCCCATTCTCTAAAAGAAAAAAGAAAGGGGCTCCGTACGGATACGTGCGGAGCCCCTCGTTACGATAACAAGAGTCGATTAGAAATCGATGTCGGTGTCGTAGTAGCAGGCCTTGAGAATCTTCTCGAAGTCGGCAGCCTTGGTCTCACGCGGGTTCTCGGGCGTGCAGGCGTCGGTCTCGGCGTTCGCGGCAATCTCGGGCAGCTTGGCGAGGAACTCCTCCTCGGAAACCATCTGCGGGTTCTCGGCGTCGACCTTCACGCCGCCATTCGCGTAATCCTTGATGGACTGCGGAATGTTGAGCTGGTCGTTGAGGTCGCGAATCTTCTGGACGAGCGCAGCGATGAGCTCCTCGTTGGTCTCGCCGGGAAGGTGCAGGATCTCCTTGGCCACGTAAGCGTAACGCTCGGCAGCACGCGGGTCCTTGGAGTTCCACTGGATGACCTTGCCCAGGTACATGGCGTTAGCAGCACCGTGGATGATGTGGCCGTTCTCGAAGGCAGCACCGGTCTTGTGAGCCATGGAGTGAACGATGCCGAGCAGGCCCGAGGAGAAGGCGATACCGGCGATGCACTGAGCCTCGTGCATGTGCTGACGGGCCTCATGGTCGCCAGCATAGGACTTGGGCAGCCACTCGACGATCTCGCGGATGCCGTGCAGGGCGTTGGCGTCGGTGAACATAGAGGCGCAGGTGGAAACGTAAGCCTCCATGCAGTGGGTCAGAGCGTCCATGCCGGTGTGAGCGCACAGCTTGGCGGGCATGGTGTAGGTGAGCTCCGGGTCGACGATGGCGACATCAGGGGTGATGTTGAAGTCGGCCAGCGGGTACTTGATGCCCTTGGCGTAGTCGGTAATGACGGAGAACGCGGTGACCTCGGTAGCGGTGCCGGAGGTAGAGGAGATGGCGCAGAAATGAGCCTTCTGACGCAGCTCGGGGAAGCTGAACGGCTGGATGATGTTATCGAAGGACTCCTCGGGATACTCGTAGAAGACCCACATGGCCTTAGCGGCATCGATGGGCGAGCCGCCGCCGATGGCGATAATCCAGTCGGGCTCGAACTCGCGCATGGCCTCGGCGCCCTTCATGACCGTCTCGATGGACGGGTCGGACTCGACGCCCTCGAACAGCTTGACCTCGAAACCGCCTTCCTTAAGGTCGGCCTCAACGTCCTGCAGGAACCCGCCGCGGCGCATAGAGCTGCCGCCAGAAACGATGATGGCCTTCTTGCCCTTGAGGTTCTTCACCTCGTGGCGAGCGCCCTCACCAAAGTACAGATCGCGAGGATTGGTAAAACGTCCCATACTGTGCCTCCTAAACAAGCCCCTCTTAGACTTGCGTATATAACGGAGCACCC
>DBEYTJ010000099.1:0-22927 GCA_048181065.1 Collinsella sp. | reverse complement strand
TTCATAGGGCGCGGACCTTCGGCTCATCGTTGGGCTGCGGAATGGAACCTACCACGTTGTCGGCCAGCCAGTCCATCTCGACGATTTGCGTGCTCGGCAGCGGGGGAAAGCCCTCGATCTGCACCACGCCGTTTTGGCTATGAAGCTCGCCGCCAAATGGATTGATGGAGCCCTCGACGATGCCATTGCGCAGTAGCTGAACAAGCTTGCGCGTCTGATAGGGCAGGCCCGGAGCGTAGCGAATGTCGATAACGCCCGAGCTCATGCCGTACCAGTAGTTGACGGCGCGAACCTGGCTGTCGTCACTGGTCTCATCCCAGGTGCCATGCAGCAGGCTTCGCACGATAAGCTCGTAGTATCGGCCCCAGTTCCATACCGGCATGGCGATGCCGACAACCTTGCCATCGACCAGGCGGTGAAGTCCGTAGGCCGTGGGGTCTTCGAGCGACTTTGACATGTCGGCGCCGGTCATAACACTCACGCCTTCGCGGCACATGGCCTCGGCAAGACCGCCGGCGGGCACATCGCCCCAGGTGAGGATTACCTGTGCGCGAGGGTCGAGCAGCGAGGCGCCGATGGCAAAGGCGTTGATCTCGCTAAGCGCGCCCGACGCAAAGACCGACGCGTGGTAGCCAATGCGATGGTTGTCCGCCATGCTGGCCGCAAGGGCGCCCAGGAGGAACTTGGCCTCGTACATTTTGCCAAAGTACGAACGGACGCTTTGGTGGGGAAGGCCGATAGAGCAGTTGAGGAATCTTACCTGGGGATACTCGACGGCAGCCCTGAGCGTGTATTCCATCAGGCGGTGCGAGGTCGAGAAGATGACGTTAGCTCCATGTTTGACAGCCGTTTCCACGGCGGCGTAGAACACGTCCGGATCGTGGCAGTTCTCGAATGCCTCGGTGCGCACGATGCCGCCAAAGTGCTCGTCGAGATACTGGCGTCCTTGGTCGTGCAGGCTGTCCCAGCTCGACGTGGCGCAGGGGAATTCATGGATAAAGGCGATGCGCAGGGGGTTGGCCGCCGAATAGACGGTCTTGCCCATAAAGAAGTTGAGCACGCTGGAGGTGGACTTGGCGGGTGCCTCTTCCTCATCGACACTCGGCGCCTCGACAAGATCGACCTTCTCCTCGTCATTTTTGCCGGCAATGACCAGCTCGCGCCAAATCTTGCATAGGCGGTTTACGACGATATCCGTCGGCGTATCCAGCAGGCGGTCCTGGTTGTACACATTGAGGTAGACGAGCATGGCGTCGGCGGGCGTAATGTCCAGATGGTCGCCGCCCGCGCGAAGGTAGGCACGCTTAAAGAGTAGGAAGGTGTGGCGCAGGTAGTCGACTTTTTTCTGCGGCCATTTTTCGATAAGGTTCTGACCGAGCATCTTGGCGAGTGTTTCGTAGCTTCCCTCACGCGAGAACTCGATCTCGTATAGGGGGCAGACGCGCCAAAACGCGCAGAACTCGCCGTACAGGCGGCTTTCGACGGAATCCCATTTGCCGGGGTAGAGACGGGTGACCTTGGCCGAAACAGTCGGGGCGTCCAGGAATTTGAGGACGCTGACGCGCTTGTTGCCCTCCTGGACGTAGAACCGATGCATGAACTCGGTGACGATGATGGGGTCGCGATAGCCCTCGGTTACCTGAATGTCGTAGAGGTTGGACCACTTGCGGGCGAATTCGGTGCTAAACGGCAGCAGGGGCATAAAGTTACACGAAAAGGCAGACTGACGGCCTTTGGTGACCGTGCTGACGACCATTTCGAGCGGAATGTCCCTCAGGCCGACGCTCTCTCGCTGACCCAAGGGGAGCTGGGCAACGAGGCTGTCGAGGTCCGTAAGGTACGGGTGCTCGCTTTGACTAATGGCGCGACGGCGTCCCTGCTCGCCGCGCTTGCGTGCTTGACGATAGGCCTCTTCCATGGTGTCTACTCCCTTAGTCGTTTAAACAACGATATGAACCATGGTACCACGATGTGAAACCACCACAAAGGTGCCTGTCCCCTTTGTGGTGGTTTTAGGCGATGATGGGGGCGATGGCGCGGATGCAGGCGTCGGCTGCCGTAAAGGTGGTGCTGTCGTCGCTGACGATAAAGATGATCTTGCCCTTAATGCCAAAGTCGCCGATTTCGCTAAAGAGTACGTAGGGCTCCTTGTCAAAGCCCGAGATGGGAAGCACGGCGGCCTTGGTGACGTCGGTGAGCTCATCTGCCAGCGCGTCCAGTGAAGCCCACTTGGACGTGTCCTTGACCGCGACGGGCACGGCAACGCGCCCAAAGGGCATGAGGTGCACGAGCGTGTTCTTGGAGATGTTGGAGTTGGGGACGATGATGGTCTGCCCGCAGGCGTCCTCGATGGTCGTATGGCGCCAGGTGATGTCTTGGACCACGCCCGAAACGCCGCCGACCTCGATATTGTCGCCGGGCTTGATGATGCCCATAAACGTCACCTGCATGCCGCCGATGAGGTTTGAAAGCGTGTCCTGAAAGCCGAGCGAGATGGCGATGCCGCCGACGCCAAGAGCGGCGACGAGAGCGTTTGCGTTAATGCCAAAGCAGTTGTCGAGGATAAAACTGCCGCCGATCGTCCATATGACGGCGCGCGCGATGTTGATGAAGATGCTGGATGAAGGGAGTGGGTTATCGTCGCGGTTAAGCAGGTGGCGTAGGGTCTTGGACGCGACCTTGGCGGCAACGGCGGTGCCGATAGCCAAGATACCTGCCCAGATGATGTTGTGGACCCATCGTTGTGCAAAGAAATGAAGAATTGGCTCAAACAATTCCATGTAGGGAAACCTCCTCATGATCGTTCAACCATGATACCCAACAAGAAGCCCGTCCGATCAAATTCGGACGGGCTTCTTGGTGGGTATAAGGTTTGCACGGCGGGGAAGAAATCTTCTCAAGGCAGTTTCCTTAGTTCTCTTAACCAGTGGTCCCTGCTGACGCTGGATTATCGACATAATATGCGAAAACCGCCGCAAAGGTATCAGTTCCTTTGCGGCGGTTTTGACGTTTGCGCAGATAAAACCTGCCAAAATAAACCTGTCCCTTTTTGGCAGGTTTTAGCTCAGCAGCATGCGGTCGTTGGCGAGCTCGCCGCCCGAGACCTCCTCGAACTTCTGCAGCAGGTCGGCGACGGTGAGCGACTTTTTCTCGTCGCCGGCCACGTCGTAGATTACATGGCCCTCGTGCATCATGATCAGACGGTTGCCCAGACGGATGGCGTCGTTCATGTTGTGCGTGACCATGAGCGTGGTCAGGCGGTTCTCGTCGACGATCTCCTCGGTCAGGTTGAGCACCTTAGAGGCCGTCTTGGGGTCGAGGGCCGCGGTGTGCTCGTCGAGCAGTAGCAGGCGCGGCTTGGTGAGCGTGGCCATCAGCAGGGTGAGTGCCTGGCGCTGGCCACCCGAGAGCAGGCCGACCTTGGCGTTGAGGCGTGTGTCCAGGCCAAGGTCCAGGCGCTTGAGCAGCTCAACGTACTCGTCCTTCTCGGCCTTGGTGACGCCCCACGAAAGACCGCGACGCTGGCCGCGGCGCTTGGCGAGGGCCAGGTTCTCGGCAATCTGCATGTCGGCTGCGGTGCCGCGCATGGGGTCCTGGAACACACGGCCCAGGTACTTGGCGCGCTGCGACTCGCTCAGACGCGAGATATCGTTGCCGTCGAGCTCGATAACGCCCGAATCGAGCGGATACACGCCGGCAATCATGTTGAGCAGCGTGGACTTGCCGGCGCCGTTGCCGCCGATCACGGTTACAAAGTCGCCGTCGTTAAGGGTGAGGTCGACGCCGGTGAGTGCGCGCTTCTCGGTGACGGTGCCCTTGTTAAAGGTCTTTTTGACGTGCGAGAGCTTAAGCATCTGCCTCATCCCCCTTCGTGTAGGAGCTGCGGAGCTTATAGCGCTCCCAAACCACGGGCACGCACAGGGCCACGGCAACGATCACGGCGGAGAGCAGCTTCATGTCGTTGGCATCCATGCCCAGCTGTAGCACGATGGCACGAATGAGGAAGTACACCACGGAGCCAAAGACTGCAGAGGCAAGACGGACGCTAAACTGCGTCAGACCGCCGGGCAGCAGGCGGCCGAGCACCTCGCCGATGACGATGGCGGCAAGACCGATAACGATGGCGCCGGTGCCCATGCCAATGTCAGCGTACTTCTGGCTCTGGCAGATGAGCGCACCCGAAAGGCCGATAAGGGCGTTGGAGAGCACGAGGGCGATCATCTTGGTGGTGTTGGTGTTAACGCCCAGGGCGCGGATCATGTACTCGTTGTTGCCGGTGGCACGCAGCGCCGAGCCAATCTCGGTGCCAAAGAACCAGTACAGGATGGCGACGATGGCCACGGCCAGCACAATGCCCAGGATGATGGCAACGGTGGACTGCGGCAGGCCCGTCATGTGGCTGACGGATGAGAAGATGGTGCCCTTGGCAAGGATGGGCGTGTTGGATTTGCCCATGATGCGCAGGTTGATGGACCACAGACTGATTTGCGTAAGGATTCCGGCGAGGATTGCGGGAATCTCAAAGACGGTGGTCAAGATACCCGTGACGGTGCCGGCGATGGCACCGGCGCACATGCCGGCCAGCACGGCGAGCAAGGGGTCGACGTTGTTGTTGACGATGAGTACGGCGCAAACACAGCCGCCGAGGGCAAAGCTGCCGTCGCAGGTCATATCGGGGATGTCGAGCAGGCGGAACGTGATAAACACGCCAAGCACCATAATGCCCCAGAGGACGCCCTGCGAAACGGCGCCCTGCAATGCAATGAGCATGCTTCATACCTCCTAGGATAGGGTGGACACGTGATTTTCCATAATAGCGGTAACGCTGCATAAAAGAGTTGCGGACGGATGTTTTGTCTCATCCGAAACAAGCAGGGCGAACGCCGGTCTTTAGCGTTCGCCCCTGTGGCTCAGATATTGAATAACGCGGCTATGGCACGAGCGCGGGCTCTAGATGCATTGCCACGCATGACGCTACGCGTCCAGAGCGGAAAGGTCGATACCCAGAGCCTCGGCCATCTCGTCGTTCTTGACGACGACCAGGTCCTTGCTCGAGAGATGCTTGATCGGCATATCCTCGGGCTTGGCCTCGCCCTTCAGGATCTTGACGGCCATCTCGCCTGCGGCGTAGCCCAGGTCCTCGTAGTTGATAGAGAGGGTGAACAGACCGCCGGCCTTGCACATGCCCTCCTCGCCGGTAACGAAGGGGAGCTTGTTCTCCTTGCAGATCTGGCCGACCTGCGAGGCGCCCGCGGCGATGGTGTTGTCGGTGGGGGAGTACAGCGCGTCGACCTTGCCCACGGCAGACTCGACAACGGACTGGATCTCGTTAGAGCTCGAGACGGTGAAGTCGGTGTACTCGAGGCCCAGCTTGTCGAGTTCCTTCTTGGCGGCCTTGATCTGGACGTCGGAGTTGGACTCGGCGGTGCAGTAGAGCAGGCCGACCTTCTTAACGTCGGGCAGGACCTTCTGCATCATCTCGAGCTGCTCGGCGACCGGGGTGAGGTCGGAAGCGCCCGTGACGTTGGTGCCGGGTTTGTCGTTGTCCTGGACCAGGCCGGAAGCGGCGTAGTCGGTGATGGCGCAGCCAACGATGGGGATATCGGCGGTGGCGCCGGCGGCAGCCTGCGCGGCGGGCGTAGCGATGGCATAGATCAAGTTGACGCCGTCGCCTACGAACTTGTCGGCAATGGACTTACACGTGGACTGGTCGTTCTGGGCGTTCTTCTGGTCGATCTTGACCTTGAGACCGCTCTTCTTGATGGCCTTGACGAAGCCGTCGTTGGCGGCATCGAGCGCGGAGTGCTCGGTGAGCTGCAGAACGCCGATGGTGTAGTCGGAACCGGCGGCAGCGGAGCCGGAACCAGAGTTGCCGCCGCACCCGGCGAGCGGAGCGAGCGCGAGCAGACCAGCGGAGACAAGAAGGCTCCTGCGGCTGATGGTGATGTCCTTCATATCATTACCCCCAGTATGAAAATGGCTGGAAACACTGCACTAGGAAAAAGTGCAAGTGGGACTATAGTAACGCTGATGTCCATTTTTACAATAACCTGGCGGGTTTTTTAATACTGAACTGGATGGGCGGTGCTGAGGAACGACGGACGGTAACGGGGCTTACGCTGCGGGCGCGGGGCTGTCTTCTTCGTCTAGCGCGGCAAAGAGTTTCTTGCCGTCGAGCAAACGCGTGCTGACGTTTCTCATGCGGCTGACCTCAACGGTGCGCAGGGTGTCGTCGGCGCCTCGGGTGTCGTAGACCGTTCCCAGCAGATACGAGACGCCATCGCGCTGCCTGATGGCAAAGGGCCGGACCGTCATCCGCACCACCTCGATTTCGCCTCGGGTCAGGACGTTTGTGATATCAAAGCTGACGGTTGTTCCATGGTCGATGGCCTGTTCGATGAGCTCGCACGTGTCGATACGCTTGGCGTGCGGACGCGTTGTCTTGACGGGCGCGTCGTTGGCGGCCGGTGCCGGTTCGGGCATATCGAGATAGTCGCGAACATCGGCGCTCGCCATGGCGACCAGGTGCTGCGCCATGCTCTTTCGAATGGCTATGGGCGTCGACCGGTTGCGCATGACCATGCCGTGGAGCCGTATGATCTCTTCGTCAGCAAGCGGGCGGGTGAGGAGCCGATAGCCCACGCCGCGCTTATAGTCGATTTCGTATCCGGCGTGACGAAGTGCAGATATCGAGGTATAGATGCTGCGGCGTGCCGCCGAGATGGGCATGCGGGCGGGGTCGTTGGGATGGGCGAGGAGCTCGACCAGCTCGTCGGAAAGCAGTGCCTTGTCCTCGCCGGTGTTCTCGCTCAAGAGCTGCAGGATGCGTACGGCACGATAGGCTGCCATCGAGGCGGAGCCCCTGGTCGTGGTCTCGTAGTTTTCAACAACGGCTTCGGTCATAGCGCCCACGTCCTTTCCGTTTTGGGTGGCGACGGTATGGAGCCTAGGATGCGTGGCTTTCCCAGGGGTGCAGGGCGCTCTGGGCGGTCAGTAGCCGTCGGCAAACGGCGGGTCGAGTTTTCAACAACCCTGCCTAACTGACCAAAACCTTGCCAAAAGCTTGACGGATGCTGTTGAAAAAAAGCGCCTCTCGGCAGATGTCGAGAGGCGCTTGTGTGACGAGCGTTGGCGAGTGGCGACGCGAGCTGGCGTCCGACGATTAGAAGTCGGCGTTGCCCACGGTGCGCGGGTGCGGCAGGACGTCGCGGATGTTGCCCACGCCGGTGAGGTACATCACCAAGCGCTCGAAGCCCAGACCGTAGCCGGCGTGCTTGCAGGAACCGTAGCGGCGCAGGTCAAGGTAGTACTTGTACTGCTCGGGATTCATACCCAGGTCCTTGATGCGGGCCTCGAGCAGATCCAGGCGCTCCTCGCGCTGGGAGCCGCCGATAATCTCGCCGATACCGGGAACCAGGCAGTCGGCGGCGGCGACGGTCTTGCCGTCCTCGTTCATGCGCATGTAGAAGGCCTTGATCTCGGCCGGGTAGTCGGTTACGAAGGTTGGGCGCTTAAAGTGCTCTTCGGTCAGGAAACGCTCGTGCTCGGTTTGCAGGTCGATGCCCCAGCTCACGGGATAGTCAAACTTGTGACCCGCAGCGACTGCCTGCTCCAGGATCTCGACGGCCTCGGTATAGGTGACGCGGGCAAAGTCGGAGTTGGCGACATGGTCCAGGCGCTCGAGCAGACCCTTGTCCACAAACTTGTTGAGCATGTTGAGCTCGTCGGGGCAGGTGGCCATAACGTCCTTAAGGACGTACTTGAGCATAGCCTCGGCGTTATCCATGTAGTCGTTGAGGTCGGCAAATGCCATCTCGGGCTCAATCATCCAAAACTCGGCGGCGTGGCGCGTGGTGTTGGAGTTTTCGGCGCGGAAGGTGGGGCCAAAGGTGTACACGTCGCCAAAGGCCATGGCAAAGTTCTCGGCATTGAGCTGGCCGGACACGGTGAGGCTCGCATGCTTGCCAAAGAAGTCCTGGCTCCAGTCGACCTCGCCGGACTCGGTGAGGGGCGGGTTTTTGGGGTCGAGCGTGGTCACGCGGAACATCTCGCCGGCGCCCTCGCAGTCACTCGTGGTGATGATGGGGGTGTTGACGTAGACAAAGCCCTGCTCCTGGAAGAAGCGGTGGATGGCGGCAGCCGCGACAGAGCGGATACGGAACACGGCGCGGAACAGGTTGGTGCGCGGGCGCAGGTGCTGCTGGGTGCGCAGGAACTCGACGGTGGCACGCTTCTTCTGCAGCGGGTAATCCGGGGCGCTGACGCCCTCGACCTCGATGGAGGTAGCAGAAAGCTCGAAGGGCTGGGGCGCATCGGGGGTCAGCTTAACGGTGCCGCTGCAGATGAGGGCGGCCGAGACGTTTTGATGGGCGATCTCGTCGTAGTTGTCGAGCGCCTCGCGGTTCATGACGACCTGCAGGTCGCGGAAGCAGCTGCCGTCGTTGAGCGTAACGAAGCCAAAGTTCTTCATGTCGCGGACGGACTTGACCCAGCCGGCAACGGTGACGGTCTGGCCACCGAGCGACTCGGCATCGGCATAGAGCTGCGCGATTTTGGTGCGGTTCACGTATCCTCCCATAACGGTTGTACGGATTATTTCCAAACAGTTAACCATTCTAACCCGCGAGGGGAGCGTAGCAAAACGGCAAGCTCGATGTATGGGCGTGACGTGGGCACCGCGCAAGCGCCGATTTTGCGTTGCCTAGTGCCCGCAGATGGCTTGGCGTATGAGGGCGGCGTAGGTGTCGATTCCCGCCTGGGTGAGGTGTGTGCCGTCGTCGACGAGGTATTCACTGTGGCTCTCCGAGGCGCCGTTCCAGTCGATGACGCCGGCGTTGTCGTTTTGGGCGCAGACGTCACGAATCATCTGGTTATTGCGGTCCTGTAGCTCGAGCGGTACGCGCACGGTCACAAAGTAGATGGGCTTGCCGCCCACGGCATTAATCACGTCCTGCACCTGCTGGGGGTCGCGGATGAGACCGTTGGTGCCAAGCGCGCAGATGACCACGCTCGGATCGTAGTTGGCGCTGTCCTGTGCATAGACATCCTGGAAGGTGTAGAACTGGCGGCTCACCACGCCGTCGATGTATGCGTTGGGAAGCACCGCCTGAATGCCAGGTTGGGCACCTGCGGTGACCGAGTCGCCGATCATGAGCACGCGGGCGTCGCAGGTTCCGGTTGCCTCGTCGTAGGTAAAGCTCTTCCAGTCAAGGTTCTTCGGGACTTTTTCGGCGATAGGTCCCTCTTTGGGTTTTTGCTTGGTGGCGTCATCGGATGCGGTGTCGTTGGACTGGGAATCTTTACCGGATGCGGGCTCGGCGCCCTTGTCGTTGGCGTTGTTGTCCTGGGACGAGGCCGGGTTCTGGGCAAGCTCGGGACGGAGCTGCTCGGCGCGGGCGGTGGCGATGCCTGCCCAGTCAAGCGGCGCGAAGGCAAGTGCGGCGACGCATGCGGCGCCAAGCGCGGGGAGCACCATGGCGGGCGCGAGGACGTGCTTTCCTGCCGTGCTGTCCTGTTGGGCCGGCTTGTGGGACCAAGGGCATTCGACGAGGCGATAGAAAACCTCGGCTACCGCAAGAATCAGTACAAGCTGTAATACCTGCTCCCACCAGGCGATGCGGGTAGTGCGGGTTGCGGGATTCATAAGAAGCAGTAGGGGATAGTGCACCAGATAGACCGAGAACGAGCGCTGTCCCAACCAGACGAGCGGCTTGACCGACAACAGACGGCGCACGATGCACTCCGTATTCTGCACGCAGATGATGAGGGGTCCGGTGACGAAGGCAAACAGCAAAAAGCCGCCTCGGTAGAGCCAGGCGCTCTCTCCGGTCAGCATGAGTGCGCCGGCTATAACGGCAACGAGCCACGCGATAGAAATCGCGTTGACCTTTGAGATGCCCTTGTTGGCGCCGGGGATATGGATGTCACCGCTCAGCATCTCGCGCAGACGCGGCGCGGCGATGGCGGCTAAGGCTCCGCATAGAAGCTCGGCGGCACGGGCGTCGGTTCCGTAGTAGACGCGCGATGCGTCGGCGGTGGGATTAAACATGAGGACCATGGCTGCCGTCGATGCAAGCGCGAATGCGGTCGTGATGCCGATGGCGGTGTTGCGCGACCTGGTTTTGCTGCACAGTGCCATAAGGATGACCGGCCACACCAGATAGAACTGCATAGTGACAGCGCAGAACCACAGGTGCGTGAGCGGCGAGGGGAGCCCCGCGGCGGCGAAATACGAGACGTTACGGAAGATATAGAACCAGTTGCTCAAAAAGAGTGCCGATGGCAGGGCGTCCTGCTGCACCTTAGGGAGTAGGCTCGGGGCCGCGATGTAGGTGGCGACGGCGGTAAGCGCGATGGTCACGACGATCGGCGGCATCATGCGCGCAATGCGGCGGCAGATGTAGCGCGGGTACGAGAATCCGTCGCGTGCCGTGGCCCGCATAATGCTTTTGGTGGCGAGATAGCCACTCAGCGTAAAGAAGAGTGTAACGCCCAAAAAACCGCCGGTCAGGCGGCTGGGGCGAAGGTGATATAGGACGACGCCGGCGATGGCGAGGGCGCGGAGCCCGTCGAGCGCGACGATGCGTTGGTTGCGTTGAGGCGCGGCATGTGCGGCGCCCGTGGGTGTGTTTTGCATCGATCTTTCCTCCAATGTCGACCTAGCAGTCTAGCGCTCTGCGCGGACAAAGGAAGGGGGTTCATGCGGTTGAACAACATGCCGCGGGGCGATGCCTCGCTACGCAAAAGCCGCACCTGCGTTGATGCTCAACTGCCTATATAGAAATGTTTCAGAACCTCTACATAGGCAAATTAACAACACAGATGCGGCAAAGACGTACGGGTGGTTGAGCCTTTATGCGATGATGCTCGGCTACTTGGTCTTGGCAACCAGCAGCGGGTCGCCAAGCTTGACGAGCGGATTGCCGCCGATAAGCGTGCCAGACTCGCCGACGTGGTCGATGCTCTTGAGGCGGTCGAGCTCAGAGACGATGACGGTCACGATGTCCTCGTGGCCGGCGGCCTTGATAGCGTCGCGGTCGAAGCTGATGAGCGGCTGGCCGGCCTTGACCGTGTCGCCCATCTCGACAAAGCGGGCAAAACCCTTGCCATTCATTTCCACGGTGCCCAGGCCAACATGGATGAACACGCGCAGGCCGTCCTCGGTGATCATGCCGATGGAGTGGTTGGTGACGGTGGTGGCGCCGATGCGGCCGTTGGCGGGGGCGTAAATGGTGCCGGTAATGGGCTCGATGCCGTAGCCCTGACCGAGCATGCCCGAGGCGATGGTCTCGTCGGGAACCTCACTCAGATTGACGAGCACGCCGTTGACGGGAGCGTAGATGACGCCTTCGCGGGTAGCGAAGCTTGCTGCGGGCGGAACGGACGCCTCGCCCGACGAAGTGAACGTGGACTTGAGCGAATCGAGCAGACCCATAGATGCCTCCAACGTATCAGGCGCGCATGTTGCACGCGTGTGGTTTGCCGGAAACGTTTCGTACGTGTTTCCCAGCACGGTCAGCGCCCCTATTTTACGCTGCCCAACGATACCTCTGAACAGCGATTTTGTGATATATCAGTTGAAGGCCAACTTATTGCGGGGGTGTTTCTGCGCCGCGGGCTCAAGTGGGGTACGCTAAGGTGCGAAAAACGAGTGCGTACGAATCGCACGGAGGGAGCACCTATGATTATTGAGAACCATGCGCTGTGGGGCGAGGAGCCGACCGAGGAATATCCGGCGACGTTTACGTATCTGGGTGCCGAGCCGCTGCCCGACAAGCCCAATGGCCGCCGCCCCGCGGTGATCATCTGCGGCGGAGGCGGGTTTACGCATATCGCTCCGCACGAGCAGGACCCGGTGGCGTTTGCATTTTTGGACCGCGGCTACCAGGCCTTTGTACTCAACTATGTGACGAGCGCCACGGGCGACGTGAGCTTTCCGCACCCGCAGACGGACCTCGCCAAGATGGTCGCTACCGTGCGCGCCAACGCCGACGAGTGGCATGTCGATCCCAAGCGCGTGTGCATCGTGGGTTTCTCGGCGGGTGGCATGATCTGCGCCTCGCTGGCAACGCAGTGGAAGACCGGACCCTTCGCGGGCCTTGCCGGGGCTCGTCCGGAGGATATTCGTCCCGACGCCGTGGTGCTGGGCTATCCGTTGCTCGACCTTGCCTATGTGCGCGATATGCAAACGCGCGACCCGCGCATCGACCTGCGCGTGCCCAAGACGGGTGGCAAGACGGGGCGCGATTTGCTCAACGACTATCTGTCGATGGTGACGGGCGGCGAGGCGACCGATGAGCACCTGACCGACATTTGTCCTACCACGCACGTTTCGCGCCAGATGCCCCCGACCTTTGTGTGGGGCGTTTCGGACGACAAGACGGCGCCGGTCGCGCAGGTCTACCCGTTTGCGCAGCGCATGGCCGAGGAGGGTGTTGCATGCGAGATGCACGTCTTTGACCAGGGTGGTCATGGCCTTTCGCTCGGCAACGCCAATACCGCGGTCGACAACGAGGACAAGCAGGTGGCAGTCCGTCCTTGGATTCGCCTAGCCTTCCGCTTCCTGGAGCGCCATCTGTAAGAGGACTGACATCCCTTCAATAACTTGCGGTGAAATAGTTCCTATTTAAGGCCTCAACCAGCCCAAGCAGGAACTATTCCACCGCAACTTTGTCTTTGATGCCCCGCCCGGAAACTGCGTCCCTGTTTTGCCCTCGAAGGCGGGACGCAGTTTCCCATAGGGCCTCGACTGGGAAAGCGTGTCCCGTTTCGAGCGGGGATTCCGGGATGTATTTTCCGCAAGAGGCCTGTTTGGGAAACCGTGTCCCGTTTCGAGCCAGAATTCTGGGACGCAGTTTCCCCGAGAGGCCTCATCGGGAAACGGTATCCCGGAATCCGCCCGGATGGTGGGATGCGCTTTCCAAATGATCCCTTGGTGACGGAGGGAAATGAATCATTTTGGGCGGCGGTGCCAAGAATTGGTCCGCTACCGCCCGCTGCTTTCCTACCAAACGGTGAACTGGGCGTTTTCTGTGTTCCAATGGACATCGCGAACGTAGTCGCGCACGCCCGTCGCATCTCGTGCTTCGAACAACTCAAGAATATGGGCATGTTCGCTGTTGGCTTTATTGAGCAGTTTGCACGCCGTCTCTTGGTCGACGGTCTCGTAATCGCGCTTGATAAAGCAGCGCTCGAGTTGCGAGATCATGTCGCGCAGACGGTCGTTGCCGCAGCGGTTGAAGTACGTAAGGTGAAAGTCTCGCTGAATATCGTCGTACTTTCGGATAAGACCGCCTTGGATCGCAAGGTCCATGGAGCCGACGAGAAATTTAAGCTGCGTAATGTCATCGTCGGTTAGGTTCGGGCAGGCGAGGTACGCCGCCTGCCCGTCCAGCGGCCCCATGATCTCGAAGACTTCAACGGCGTTTTGCTGATCGAACCCGCGGACACGGAATCCGCGGCGGGGGAGGTTGTCCAGATAGCCATCGCTTGCCAGCTGGATGAGCGCTTCGCGAACCGGCGTGCGCGACACGCCCATGGCATCGCAGATTGCTTGCTCGCTCAAACGGTCGCCGGCGGACAACTCGCCGGCGTCAATGCGGCTCGAAATGTAGTCGTATACGTGGTCCTTCAGGGGCCTTCTGAGTGTTTCCATGAACGTATATCCTTTAACTGTATATTTTTAAAACTAAATACATTTCACTTGAATAGCTCAGTTGAATTATAGAACGACCAGTTAAATCATGCTACTTCGTGCCGAAACGTGAGAGTACGCTCACCGAGAAATATCTACCGTTCATGATTGTATACAATATACAAAACAGGAAAACCGCCCTATGATTAAGCCATCGAAAGGAGGGCGGACACAAGGAAGTTCGCCCTCGGCTAGGAGATCCAAGGAGGATCATCATGACCAAGTTCAGCCACGTTATCATCCGTCGTCCCGGCAAGTCTCTGAGCAATGGCATCACGAGCGCACCCGAGCTTGGCCAGCCTATCTACGAGCGCGCCATCGAGGAGCACTACGATTATGAGCATGCGCTCGAGCAGTGTGGCGTGGACGTGTCGGTGCTGCCTGCCCTCGAGCAGTATCCCGACAGCTGCTTCGTCGAGGATCCGGCCGTCATCACTCGCTGCGGCGCCATCATTACCAACCCCGGTGCCGACAGCCGCAACGGCGAGAAGGACGAGATCGAGCCGGTCGTCCGTCGCTTCTTTGACGACGAGCATGTCAAGCACATTGTTTCTCCCGGCACGCTCGACGGCGGCGACGTCATGATGGTCGGCGATCATTTCTATGTCGGTCGCTCCGCTCGCACCAATGAAGAGGGCATTCGCCAGTTCTGCGAGATTCTCGAGGGCTGGGGCCTCGAGGGTTCCGAGGTTCCGCTGGAGGAGGTCCTGCACCTCAAGACGGGCGTCAACTACATCGAGGACAACAACATGCTCGTCTCCGGCGAGTTCATCGATAAGCCCGACTTTGCCCAGTACAACAAGATTGTCGTGCCCGAGGACGAGGCCTATGGCGCTAACTGCATCTGGGTCAACGGTACGGTCATCGTTGCCGAGGGCTATCCGACCGTGCTCAAGGCCGTGCAGGATCTGGGCTACAAGACGCTCATCGTCGATACCTCCGAGTATCGCAAGGTCGACGGTGGCCTTTCTTGCCTGTCACTGCGCTTCTAACGCGATAGCTGTAACAGTCTGATGATCGCTTGACCGATGGCCCGGCACCCGATTCGGGACGTCCGGGCCATCTTTCGTTCGATCACATGATGAAGGGGGTGCACATACAATGGCCTCTAAAGCTCAAAACGACGAGATTATCGACCCTAATGGCCTCGATCTCTTTCGTCTGACCATGATGGTCATTACCGCCAGTATTTGTGGCGGCATCTTTTCGCTTGCCGGCGATATGGCAGCAGGCGGGGCAAATACCGGTGCGGTTATCGTCTCGTGGGGAATTTGTTTTATTGGCGTCTTTGCGCTGATGATGGTATTCAACGGTTTGTCTCAGGCCCGTCCCGACCTGACCGGCGGCATCTATGCATACGCTGCGGCCGGTTTTGGCGATTACATTGGATTCAACTCCGCCTGGGGCTACTGGATCAGCGCATGTCTTTCCAACGTGAGCTTTGCGCTCTTGCTGTTTAGCGCACTGGGCTATTTCTTCCCTGCGTTTGGCGCGGGCAACAACCTGCTTTCCATCGTCTGCGCCAGCGTGTTTTTGTGGTTCCTTACCGCCCTTGTGCTTCGTGGCGTTAAGGAGGCTGCGGGCATTAACACGATCGTCACGTTGGCGAAGCTGGTGCCGCTGGGACTCTTTGTTCTGAGCATTGTGCTCCTGGGTAAGTTCAACGTCGATATTTTTATGGACAACTTCTGGGGAGAACCAGCTGGTCCTGGGTTTGGTGAGCAAGTCGTCTCGACCATGATCGCCCTTGTCTGGGTCTTCACAGGCATCGAGGGCGCTGTCGTCATCTCGGGCCGTGCAAAGTACGTGCGTGACGTCGGTCGCTCGACGGCGCTTGGATTTGCGGCTGTGTTCACGCTGTATCTGATTATCTCGATGCTGTCGCTTGGCATTATGCCGCGCGAGGAGATGGCGCAGCTCGCAACGCCCTCCATGGCGGGAATTCTCGAGCGCGCAATCGGTCCTGTTGGCGCTGCCATCGTAAACCTTGGCGTTATTCTCTCGCTGGTCGGCGCGATGCTGGGCTACGTCATCATTGCATCCGAGACGCCGTTCGAGGCGGCGCGCCAGGGTTCCTTCCCGCTGGCGTTTGCCAAGACGAACAAGCACGAAGCCCCGGTGGTAACGGTTCTCGTGAGCTCCGGTATCACGCAGCTCTTCTTGATTGTGTCGTATGTGGCGGCGAGCACCTACCAGTTCTTCTATAGCTGCGCGGTTAACACGATTCTGGTTCCGTACGTGTGCTCGGCAGCCTACTACATGGTGATTGGCTGGAAGAACGAACATCTGGACGGGCCGCATGCGCCAAGCGTCGGCAAAGCCCGCTTCTTCGGTACACTCGGCTTTATCTACACGTTGTTCCTGGTGTGGTCGACGGGTCTTCAGGGCGTTATGATCACGACGATTCTTTTTGCTCCGGCCATTCCCGTCTATATGCTGGGTGAGCGAGGCCGCGGTAAGCCGGTGCTTCCGCATCTGCACGACAAGCTGATCGCAGCGGTGGTCATTGTCGTGGCAATTATTTCGCTGTATCTGCACTTTGCCGGCATTGCGCCGATTGTCTAGGACTGCGGCAAGCTTCATCGCTTGGTAAGCCGACTGAGGCATCGCGTGCCGGTGCCGTTCGGTAATCCATAACTGACGTGGGCCTCTGTAGCGTACCTTTGTGAGCGCCCACTAAACCCGCGCAGGTGACTACGGTTGCCTGCGCGAGTTTTTGCAGTTGCGGTGAAATGCTGCCGGCAGCTGGGGACGTTCCTATTGCCGGCACTCTGGGACACTCCTTGGATGTTCCGCATACAACGGAGGAAAGCGGATGATTTTGACGAGGGGCGGGCGGCTGATTCGGTCCTCGGGGAAACCGCGTCCCGTTTCGGGCGCAGATTCCGGGCCGCAGTTTCCCCGAGGGGCTCGATCGGGAAAATACGTCCCAGTCTGAGTGCCTATTCTGGGACGCAGTTTCCGCTAGAGACCTCAGTCGGAAAGCCCGTCCCGTTTTAGCGTTTCGGAGTGGGATGCAGTTTCCCCAGGAGCCCCCATCGGGAAACTGCATCCCGGAATTCGCCTGAATAGTGGGGTGCGGTTTCCGAAAGGGTGCCGTCTGGGAAACCGTGTCCCGGAATCCCCTCCCGCGCCTGGTTGTTCCGCATCGCATCTATTGGGCAAAGCGATCTGTCCCCATTGCACCGATCTGTCGATTGAACATCGTTGCGTGTTCGCGCTATCATGCATGGTTACAATTGGTTAGCCATGGCAAACGGTTAGCCATGGTAAACAAAATGCAACGCCCTGTGGGCGCCGGGGGAGGAACACGGACGTGAAGCTCGATACGCTCGAGATTGGAAAGGACGCCGTTGTCGCATCGGTGACATCGGACGACCAGGCACTCCGACAGCATATTTTGGACATGGGCCTAACACCGGGCACCGAAGTCACCATGATGAAGTACGCCCCCATGGGCGACCCGCTCGAGATTCGCCTGCGTGGCTACGAGTTGACGCTGCGCAAGGACGATGCCGCACGGATTGAGCTCGTGGGTGTTCACGACACCGATACGGGTCCGCGCGCTAACGCCGCAATCGGCACGACGGAGCACCCGGCACTCGGCGAGGGGACGTATTCGCCCCGTGCGGCAAAAACGGCCGTGCCCGAGGGCGCACCGCTACATTTTGCCCTCGCCGGCAACCAAAACTGCGGTAAAACCACGCTGTTCAACCAGCTTACGGGCTCCAACCAGCATGTCGGTAACTTTCCCGGCGTGACGGTCGACCGCAAAGATGGCACCATCCGCAACCATCCCGAGGCGAGTGTTACCGACCTGCCTGGCATCTATTCGCTGTCGCCGTACACGGGCGAAGAGATCGTTAGTCGTCAATTCATCCTTGACGAAAACCCCGACGCCATCATCGATATCATCGACGCTACCAACATCGAGCGCAATCTGTACCTAACGCTGCAGCTTATGGAGCTTGATCGCCCCATGGTCATCGCGCTCAACATGATGGACGAGGTGACGACCAACGGCGGCGCCATTGACGTCAACCTGCTCGAGAGTCTGTTGGGCGTGCCGGTCGTCCCCATTAGCGCCGCACGCAACGAGGGTATCGGCGAGCTGGTGGACCATGCCCTGCATGTGGCGCGTTTCCGCGAGCGTCCCGGCCGCCTGGACTTCTGCGCACCCGATGGCCCAGACGGCGGTGCACTGCATCGCTGTATTCACGGCATTGCCAACCTTATCGAGGACCATGCCGCGACGGCGCACATTCCCGTGCGTTTTGCGGCGACCAAGCTGGTTGAGGGCGACGAGCTGGTGACCGAGGCGCTTCACCTGGATCGCAACGAGCTCGACGCCATCGAGCACATCATTACCCAGATGGAGGGCGAGGCCGGCACCGACCGCCTGTCCGCGCTGGCCGATATGCGCTTTAGCTTCATCGGCGACGTGTGTGGGCGCTGCGTCGTCAAGCCGCACGAGAGCCGCGAGCACGTGCGCTCCGTCAAGATCGACCGCATCCTGACGGGTCGCTACACGGCCATTCCGGCGTTCCTGGTGATCATGGGCCTCGTTTTTTGGCTGACGTTTGGCGTGATCGGCGCGGCGTTGCAGGGACTCATGGAGGACGGCATCGCTGCCATCATCGCCTCGGCCGATGCGGGTCTCAAGGCGTTCGGCACCAACGACGTGGTGCGCTCGCTGGCTGTCGACGGTGTGCTTACGGGTGTGGGCAGCGTGCTGACCTTCCTGCCGATTATCGTCGTGCTCTTCTTGTTCCTTTCCATTCTGGAAGACTCGGGCTACATGGCGCGCGTCGCCTTTGTCATGGACAAAGTCCTACGTCGCTTTGGCCTGTCGGGCCGCAGCTTTGTGCCCATGCTCGTCGGTTTTGGCTGCACCGTGCCGGCTATCATGTCGACCCGTACACTCCCATCCGAGCACGACCGCAAGATGACGGTCATGCTCACGCCGTTCATGAGCTGCTCGGCCAAGTTGCCGGTCTACGGTCTGCTGTGCGGGGCGTTTTTCCCGCAGGCGACAGTCCCCGCCATGGTGTCACTCTATGTGCTGGGCATTGCGGTCGGCTGCATCGCGGCGTTGGTGCTCAACCGCACGGCATTTAAGGGCGACCCGGTGCCGTTTATCATGGAGCTCCCCAATTACCGCCTGCCGAGCATTAAGACGACAGTGATGCTGGCATGGGATAAGGCCAAGGACTTTATTACCAAGGCCTTTACCATTATCTTTGCCGCGACTGTGGTCATCTGGTTCCTTCAGACGTTCGATATCCGCTTTAATGTGGTCGCCGATCAGTCGCAAAGCCTGCTTGCGGGCCTCGGCAGCATCATCGCGCCGGCGTTGGCGCCGCTTGGCTTTGGCGACTGGCGTGCATCCACGGCGCTCGTCACCGGACTTATTGCCAAGGAGAGCGTCATTTCGACCCTCACCGTGCTTTTGGGCACAACCTCGCCCGCGGCGCTGTCGACCATGTTTTCGCCGTTTACCGCCTACGTGTTCCTGGTCTTTACGCTGCTGTATCCGCCGTGCGTGGCAGCCATCGGTGCCGTTAAGAGCGAGCTGGGCGGACGCTACGCCGTAGCGGTGTTCGCGTTTCAGGTGGCGGTCGCCTGGATCGTGGCGTTTATCGTGCATTCGGCGGGCATAGTGCTGGGGTTGGCTTAGTTATTTATTGACGGCGCAACCTCTGTGTATCGAATTGTTTTCGGCCCCGCATCTGTTGCTGACGGATGCGGGGCCGTTGCTATATAATCGCCTCCGCTCAAAATGATTGGAGACGTTATATATGAGTCAGGCAAGGCAAGACGGCATCACGCTCAGGCAGTGGCTCCCGCTCGTCGGGCTCACCTGCTGTGCGTTCGTGTTCAACACGTCGGAGTTTATGCCCATCGGCCTTTTGACTGATATCGCCGCGTCGTTCTCGCTCACCGAGGCCCAGGCGGGCATCATGATCTCGGTCTATGCCTGGGGCGTCATGCTGCTGTCGTTGCCGCTCATGGTGTTCGCTTCGCGTTTCGAGTTCAAGCGGATGCTGCTGGGCGTGCTTGCCGTGTTCTCGCTGGGCCAGTTCCTGTCCGCCTTGGCGCCGACCTATCCCATCTTAGTCTGCGCGCGCCTGGTGGTTGCCTGCGCGCACGCCGTGTTCTGGTCGGTCGCCTCGATCATGGCATCGCGCCTGGTTGACACACGCCATGGGGCGCTCGCCATCAGCATGATCGCTACGGGCTCGTCCATCGCGCAGATCTTTGGCCTGCCGCTCGGCCGCGCCATTGGCTTGGCCGTGGGCTGGCGCATGACGTTTGCCGTGGTCGGGGGCCTCTCAGCCATCGCGGCCGTTTACCAGGCAGCGGTGTTCCCGGCCATGCCGGCGGGTGAGCGCTTTACCGTCAAACAGCTGCCCGAGCTGCTCAAGAACCCGCTCCTCATCGCGCTCTACGCAGTCACGGTCTTCATGGCGACCGGCTATTACGCAAGCTACAGCTATATCGAGCCTTTCCTGGCTCAGGTCGCCCATGTCGACGCAAGCGCTATCACCATGACGCTGACGGCGTTCGGCTGCTCCGGTCTGCTCGGAAGCTGGCTGTTTGGCCGCCTGTTCGATGGGCATCGCTTCCCGTTCTTGGCTATCACGCTCTCCGGCGTGCCGGTGGCCCTGCTGCTCATGGGGCCGGCCGCATCGTCGCTCGTGACAGTGCTTGCCGTCTGCGCACTGTGGGGTTGCTGCGCCACGGCCTTTAACGTGGCGTTTCAGGCCGAGCTCATCAAGCACACGCCGGCAGATTCGTCGGCCGTCGCCATGTCGATCTTCTCGGGCCTGTTCAACCTCGGTATCGGCACGGGTACCGCGATCGGCGGAGCCGTGGTTTCGGGCCCCGGTATCGCCTGGATCGGCTGCGCGGGCGGTGCGATCGCTGCCGTGGGCGTCATCCTTGCCATCACGGTGATGTTCCCGGCTATCCGCCGCGCCAAGCCCGTCGCCTAATCACGTTCCCTCATCAATTGCGGTGGAATAGTTCCTGTTTAAGGCCTCTGAAGGCCCAAGCAGGAACTATTCCACCGCAACTTATTTTGGGGAAGAGGATACAAGCCGGGCATACAATGGATGTCGTTGTGTTGAGCTTACCGGGAGGTTGCTATGTGGGCATACGAGACGACGTTCTATCAGATTTATCCGCTGGGCTTTTGCGGAGCTCCGCGCGAAAACGCCGCCTCCGTTGCCGAGGATGAGCTCGCCCAGGCTGCCAACGCCGCGCCCAACCCCGATGCGCCCATCATGAAGATTGCCCAATGGGCCGACTACCTGCAAAAACTCGGTATTGGCGCTGTGCTGATCAATCCGCCGCTCGAGTCTGATAGCCACGGCTACGATACGCGCAGCCTGCGCCATATCGACCGCCGCCTGGGTGGGGACGCCGATTTTGCTGCCGTATGCGAGACACTGCACGCCCATGGCATCCGCGTGGTGCTCGATGCTGTCTTCAACCACGTCGGTCGCGGCTTTTGGGCCTTCCGCGATGTGCAGGAGCGCAAGTGGGATTCGCCCTACAAGGACTGGTTCCACATCAGCTTCGACGGCGACTCGTGCTACGGCGACGGCTTTTGGTACGAGGGCTGGGAGGGCCATTTTGAGCTTGTGAAGCTCAACCTGCAAAACCCCGCCGTGGTCGATTACCTGCTTGAGTCCGTGCGTCGCTGGGTCGAGGTCTTTGGCATCGACGGCCTGCGCTTGGACGTCGCCTATATGCTCGATCGCGATTTTATGCGCCGCCTGCATACTTTTACCCGTGGGCTCAAGCCCGACTTTGTGCTGATTGGCGAGACGCTCCACGGCGACTACAATCAGATCGTCAACGACGAGATGCTCGACTCCTGCACCAACTACGAGTGCTACAAGGGCCTGTACTCCAGCTTTAACTCGGTCAACATGTTCGAGATTGCCCACTCGCTTCATCGCCAGTTTGGCGGCGACCCCTGGTGCATTTATCGCGGCAAGCATCTGCTGTCGTTTGTCGACAACCACGACGTGCCGCGCCTGGCGAGCATCCTGACGGACAAGTCCTGCCTGCGCCCCGCCTACGGCATGCTCTTTGGTATGCCGGGCATTCCGTGCGTCTACTACGGCAGCGAGTGGGGGATTGCCGGCGAAAAGGGCGGCCCCGATGGCGACTGGGCGCTGCGACCTGCGCTCGATGAGCCTGCGCCCAACGAGCTGACGGCCTTCATCGAGCAGCTTGCGCACCTACGCTCGGCAAACGACGCGGCGGCCCGTGCCCTCAACTACGGCGCCTATCGCAACGTGGTGATCCAGAACAAGCAGCTGCTGTTCGAGCGCGCCTGCGACGACGCGACGGTGCTCGTGGCGGTCAATGCCGTGAACGAGCCCTATACCTTTGGAGCCGGCGAACTCAACGGCTCCTTCGTCGACCTGCTTGCCGACGATGCACCCACGGTCGAGCTGACAGGCTCCCTTGAACTTGCGCCCTACGAGGTGCGCTATCTGTTGAGGACCTAGGCCATGGCGGCGTCCGACGAAGGCTATCAACATATTGAGCATGGGTTTGAGCCCGTGTTTGACGAGCGCTCGCGCGTTTTGGTGTTGGGGTCGTTTCCCTCGGTGCTCTCGCGTGCCAATGCCTTCTATTACGGCAATCCGCAGAACCGCTTTTGGCGCGTGATGGCCGCGTGCCTCGGTGTGCCCGTGCCGCCCAACGAGGGCGATCCTTTGGCAAGTGGTGAGCCCGCGACGCTCGATGCCTCGATTGCCGCCAAGCGCTCCATGCTGCTGAACGGCGGCGTGGCCCTGTGGGATGTAATCGAGAGCTGCGACATCAAGGGCTCGAGTGACGCTAGCATCAAAAACGTCGTTCCGGCGCATGCCGAGCGTATTACCGGCGCAGCTCCCATTGAGCAGGTGATATGCAACGGTGGTACAGCTGGTCGGCTCTACAAGCGCTATCTACAAGAACGCACGGGGCTGTCGGCCATCGTTCTGCCGTCGACTAGTCCCGCCAATGCGGCATGGCGCCTGGAACGCCTTGTCGAGCGCTGGCGCGAGGCCGTTGACTGGGGCGCTCTGTAATTTAGATATCTGATTGGGCGCGGGTGCTGAGGCGTTTCATGATGGCATGCCAGATCGGTGCGGGTAGCGCGGGCTTGACGCGCACCATGCCGTCGGCATCGACGCTACCGGCATTGCCACCGCCAAGCAGCTGCGCATGCTC
>DBEYTJ010000098.1:0-1013 GCA_048181065.1 Collinsella sp. | reverse complement strand
GGCCTTCTCCTTTTCACTCGATTTCTCGGAACTCGCGGAGGTGTTGGAGCAGCCCGCGAGCGCGACTCCGGCGAGCGCGACGGCTCCGGTTGCTGCGGCGCCCATGAAGCCGCGGCGTGACATCTGGTCGGACATGGTTTTCCCTTTCCTCGGTTTGCCGGTCCCCCGGCGACGGTTGCTTATCGGCACAAGCGAAAGAAAAGCGCGCTCGTCCGCAAAGGGATAGCGCGCCTGTTTCTTGCCGGCTGCGGCCGGCTCATTCGAAAGGGAAGCGCACTCCTCGGGGTTCACAAGGAGCTAACGCCACGGCGATGCCGTGAGGAAAAGGCGAAGCAGTCTGGCTTGGGGCGCGAGGCGGTTCGCCCGCGCGTCCTACACAGTAATGTCCCTTGCCCAGGATTCCCACCTGGTTCCCTCCGCAAGCCAGCGCGGGCTGTGCGGGCGCCGCGCCGGTCGTTTCCTTTTATTCGATTGTCATATGCTCGTTGCCGAAACTGTTACTATGATAGTGGGCGCTTGTGGGCGTGTCAAAGCCAGGGCGGGCGGCATTGCGCCTCCTGCCTACGTATTTGCGCCGATTGCCGCTGCGGGCGCCGTGTTTTGCCCGCTGCGCGAAGGACGGCGTAAACGGTTGCGATGAGAAACGGGAAGGGAAGGCTCGGATGATTCATATCGTTGGCGCAGGTTCGGGCGCCGCCGACCTTATCACGCTGCGCGGGGCGCGTCTTCTGCGCGCGGCCGACGTGGTCGTTTGGGCGGGGAGCCTTGTGAACCCCGAGCTGCTCGCCGAGTGCAAGGAATCCTGCGTCGTCTACGACAGCGCGCACATGACCTTGGAGGAAGTGCTCGACGTGATGTGCGCGGCGGATGCGCGGGGCGAGGAAGTGGTGCGCCTGCACACGGGCGACCCGTGCCTGTACGGCGCCATCCAGGAGCAGATGGACGCGCTCGACGCGCGCGGCGTGGACTACGAGGTGGTGCCCGGCGTGTCGAGCTTTTGCGGTGCCGCGGCG
>DBEYTJ010000097.1:0-18477 GCA_048181065.1 Collinsella sp. | reverse complement strand
GGGCATGAGCGGCATCAGCAGGTGAGCGGCAATGCGGATGGCCTCGAGCAGGTTGTAGATCACAAACGCCAGCTCGTCAGCCTTGGCCTCGTCCTTGGCAAGTGCCCAAGGCTCGGAGTCCTCGATGTAGTGGTTGGCGGCATGGATGAGCTCCATGACCTCGTCCTTAGCTCCACCGTAATCGAGCACGTCCATCTTGGCCATGTAACGATCGACCAGGCCATCGGCAATTTTTGCCAGCGGGTTGTCGAACGCGTCGAACGATGCGGGCTTGGCGGGCGCGCAACCGTCAAAGTACTTGCCGCTCATGTTGAGCGAACGCGAGATAAGGTTGCCCCAGCTGTTGGCCAGGTCGGCGTTGTAGACCTGCTCCATGCGCTCGAAGCTGATGGCGCCGTCGGTGCCGGGCACCACGTCGGTCATAAAGTAATAGCGATAGCCCTCAACGCCCAGCATGTCGATAACGTCCTGCGGAGCGATGGCGTTGCCGCGGCTCTTGGACATCTTCTCGGCCTTGCCGGTCTCGGCGTTGCGCACGGTCAGGAAGCCGTGGGCAAAGACGTGCTCGGGCAGGGCTTCACCGATGGCCATGAGCATGGCGGGCCAAATGACGCAGTGGAAGCGGATGATGTCCTTGCCCACGATGTGGAACTGCGCGGGCCAGCGATAGGCCAGCTCGGCACGGGCCTCGTCGGTGTCGACACCGTAGCCGACGGCCGTCATATAGTTGAGCAGCGCATCGAACCACACGTAGGTCACGTGACCCTCGTCGAACGGGACCTGAATGCCCCAGTCAAAGCTCGTACGGCTCACGGAAAGGTCGTTGAGGCCGCCTTCGACAAAGCTGCGCACCTCGTTCATGCGGAACGTGGGCTCAACAAAGTCGGGGTGCTCGTCGTAAAGCTTGAGCAGCTTGTCCTGGAACGCAGAGAGCTTAAAGAAGTAGGACTCCTCCTGCACGCGCTCGAGCGGACGGTGGCAATCGGGGCACAGGTGCTGGCCGACGCTGCCGTACTCTTCGTCACCCTTCTGGACCTGTGTATCGGTAAAGTAGGTCTCGTCGGGCACGCAGTACCAGCCGTCGTAGCTGCCCTTATACAGGTAGCCGGACTCCTTCATGCGCTCCCACAGATACTGCACCGCATGATGCTGGCGCGGCTCGGTGGTACGAATGAAGTCGTCGTTGGAGATCTCGAGCTTGCTCCAAAGCTCCTTGAAATGCGGGGCCTGGCTGTCGGTCCACTCCTGCGGCGTCATGTTGTGCTTGGCTGCAGCCTCGGCGACCTTCTCGCCATGCTCGTCCATGCCGGTCAGGAACTTGACGTTATAGCCGGCTGAGCGGCGATAGCGAGCCTGAACATCGGCGATGATGGTGGAATAAGCCGTGCCCAGGTGCGGATCGGCGTTGACGTAGTAGATGGGCGTCGTGATAAAGAACGAAGGCTTGGTTTGATCCATGGGGTTTGTCCTCCAGAAAAACGTTGCATACAGGGGATGATTCTAGCGCAAGGGCTGGATATCCTCCATCTATTGCATATCGAGCACCATGGCATAGACATCGCGCTTGCGGCGCGAGTACTTCTGAGACAGGCGCTTTGCCACCGCGGAGGCGGGCTCCCCCTCCTCGAGCGCGGTGCGAATGTCCTCGCGCAGGGCTTCGTCGGGGTCTACCGCTGCGGCCCCAACCGGCGCGATACCGGCCTCCTCGTCCTCACTCGGCGGCGCGATGACCAGCGCGATCTCGCCCTTTACCTCGCCACGGGCACGCAGCTCCTCGGCGAGCTGGGCAGCGGGCCCGCGCAAGACCTCCTCGTGCAGTTTGGTGAGTTCGCGGCAGACGGCGACATCGCGCTGGGGAAAAACCTCTGCCACGGCCTCGAGCGTCGCCACGATGCGATGTGGAGACTCGTAGAAGATGAGTGCGCCGGGGACGACGGCAAGGCGCTGCAGTCGGCGCACGCGGTCGCCGTGCTTGCGACCCAAAAAGCCTTCGAAGAAGAAATGCTCGCAGGGAATACCGGACGATACGAGCGCCGTGACGCAAGCAGAGGGGCCGGGAATAACCTCGACAGGCACATCCGCCTCGCGCGCCGCCTCGACCAGCGCCTGGCCGGGATCGGACACACTCGGCATACCGGCGTCCGAGGCAAAGGCGAGGGTCTCCCCCGCCAGCAGGCGGTCGACCAGGCCGGCTGCGCGACTTGCGATCACGTTCTCGTCGCAACGAACGAGCGGCTTGGAGATGCCTAGGTGCATCAGCAACTTTGAGGTCACACGCGTGTCCTCGCAGCAAATGGCATCGGCGGCGGCAAATGCCTCGCCGACGCGCGGAGACAGGTCGCCCAGGTTACCGATGGGCGTACCGACCACATAAAGTTTGCCCGTGCGGGCGCTGTTTTGCGTCATATCAACCTATTCAATCATGCCGCGCTCGAGCGTGCCGAGTGCCGCGCGGGCGTCCCATGCTGCAATGCGCTTCTCGGTCTTCCACGTTTGGAAGAACCAACCGGCAGCCGGCGCAAACGAAGCCAGCTGGTTGGCGATAAACACGCGCTCGTAGGCATTGCGGCCCTCGGGCGTAACCGACGAGTTGGCGAAGATCGCCGCGCCCGACCATTCGCCCACCAAAACGGGGAACCCAGTTGCGACCGCCTCTTTGAGCTCACGCTTGTTGCGCGAAATCGCCGTCGTCAGACCGCGGGGGCTCGTGATGTCGAGCGCATACTCGTCGCGGTAATGGTACAGGTGAAGGTCCATGTAGACGTTCTTGTACTTGGCACCGCGCATAAAGTGCTTCCACTCGCCAGGGTGTCCCGAAGAGGAAAAGACGACGATCTTGTCCTCGGGCATATACGAACGAACGAGCTCGTAGGCATCGCGATAGAAATTGCGCAGGTAGTGGGCCGGAATGCCATCCGTCATGGTAAAGAGGCTCTTGCGTACGCTCATCTGCGGCGTATCCAACAGCTCGATGCCCAGCAGGCTCTCGGCCTCACCATAGCGATCGGCCAGGCGCTCGAGCACATCGAGCGCAACGTGACGGCCGTTGGTGGACGAATGCCACTCGGCAACAGCCTCCGGCGTGGTTGGCGAATCATTGGAATCGCCCTGACCGCCGGGTACAGTCGCCAGATCAAGCAGTACGCGGATGTTGTACTTGTCGGCCCACTCAATAGCACGGTCGATATAATCGACGACCGAGATGTAGGAAGCGTCGGACTCCTGCGAGCCAAAGGCATACCACGGCACCGGCAGGCGCACGGCGTTGAGACCGATCTGCGCCATACGGCGAAAATCGTCCTCGCTCACAAACGTCTCGTAATGGCGACGCATGCGCTCGTTATAGGCAGCGGTGCCCATGGCCCCCTGCAGCTCGGCTGCATTGGATGCTCCGGTCGCTGCATAGAGCGACGGGGTCACCCAGGGCTCGGGAATAAACCAGCCAGAGAGATTGACGCCGAGAATCCTCTCCATCACGGCCCCCTTCGAATCGCGCAGGTCGAACCTGCATCGCATTGCATAGGAAAAGTATCGTTTTGAGTATACCCGCGCGTGCGGACAGGCGACCGAACGGTCTACAAAGTGGCGCAAAAGTGGGAGGAATGTCCGGGCAGACGGAACCCGAGATGCACACGCCAAGATGCACACGTGCGCCGGAAGTAGGCGGCCGGAAAGCGTGCCCCGTTTTTTCGCAAAAGACTGGGATGCATTTTCCGTTCGAGACCTCAACCGGAAAATGCATCCCGTTCTGAGTGCGAGATCTGGGACGCAGTTTCCGCCAAAGGCCGCAAAGGGAAAGCGTATCCCATTCTGACGCCGGATTCCGGGCCGCACTTTCCCAAGCGGCCTCAAAGCGGAAAGCGCATCCCGCTCTGAAGCCAAATTCCGGGATGCAGTTTCCGCAGGAGCCCTCGGTAAAGAAAAGGACCCCTTTGCAGAGGTCCTAGTCAATTCAAGGTGGCGGGGAAGGGAATCGCGTCCGCGCGCTGCGCGGACGGACCGCTGCGGCGCTTGCGCGCCTTGCGAGCTCCGCTGGCAAACGCTCACGCGTTTACTCAGCTCCGCGCCCTCACGGGGTTCGATTCCGCGCGGGTGCCACATAAAAGAAAAGGACCCCTTTGCAGAGGTCCTAGTCAATTCAAGGTGGCGGGGAAGGGAATCGAACCCCTGACACGAGGATTTTCAGTCCTCTGCTCTACCAACTGAGCTACCCAGCCATTTGAGGTGTGCCTTGTTTCAAGGCTTGATTAGTATAACCAAGGACGCGCTCCGGTCAACCGAGAATTTTAAAAAAGTTTTTGAGCGCGACATCGGCCACAATCTCGCTCCTATAGAACGGCACGTCAGAAGCATCAACCGGCCACAAGAAGTTTTCACTCAGTCCCTTAAGCCGGCACGCGTTGAAGAACAGCAGACGAAACAATGATTGAAGGGCGCTCGAGTGCCGCCCAGGCACCGGGGCAGGAACACATACGCCAGGGACGTACGTTTTCGTAGCAAGCAAGAACATTGCCATTGCGATCGATAAAGGCGATGTCGATGGGATAGGCCATAAAGCAGGTGTGAACCGAGGAGCAGCGCGGAAACGCCATGACAAGCGGCAGTCCGCTGGCGGCAATCGGCCGCCGTCCCAGCATGCCGCGCAGACGCACGGTAAACGACTCCGCCACCACAAACTCGGCCGGCGTCCAGCCCAACCTGTTGAGCGCCCGAGCATAGGCGATATAGGACGAGACCGCGGTCACATGACCACCCCCGGACGCCATGGATCGATCGTCACCGCGCGTTCATGCGTGAGCACGGGCGGCGCCCCCAGGGAAACGCCGGCGATGCTCAGCGAACTCGGCCACGGCTCGTAGCGCATGGTGCAGGTATAGGTCCTAAACGTGCCAGAAAGAGAGAGCAGACCACCATCCGATGACGCCGTGCCTTGCTCGCTCGAGACCTCGACCTGTAGGTCATATCCCTCCATGGCATCCTGAATCTGAGCTTGAACGGTCGCGGAAGCGTCAATGGAGCTCTCGTCACCCTCCCCGCCCGGCGCCACAGCGTGCGCAAGCACGATGTCGGGCACCACGCGGTCGAAGCGCGCAACCGCGCCGGCAAAGATCATGACGTTGTACGCGATGAGAGCCAGCACGAGCAGGACAGGCGTGACCACGGCCATCTCGACCGTCGCCTGGGCACGCTCCTCGTGCAAGGCCGTGCGAATGCCCATTACGACCCACCGCCAAAAGCTCCCACCAGCGTGGCAACATCGACAGTGAGCGGGATGGAGCCGCCGCCGGGCAGCGGAATCTCCGCAAGCGTGAACACCGCGCCGCTGATGGTGCGCTCGACGTGATACTCCAAGGCCTCGCAAAGTGCCTTGGGGTCAGTCACGCCCAAGGGGATTTTTCGCAGGGTATCTTGAGTTTTGGAGATGCCTGCGATATCGGACCCCGGACTTTTGATGACATTGGCGGTATCGGTCAGCACCGGTTTTCGCAGACGCAAATCGCACGGTTCGAGCCCCAGCGCCGCCACGGAGGACGAGACGGTGTCACCGAGCCAGGACGCGATGGAGCCCAGCGCGCCGCTACCCCCTCCCAGGCCACCGATCAGCTCTCCCATAAGCTCATCGGCCGCACCCTGGATGTCTCCGTACCCCACAAGCAGGCGGCCCCAAACATCCATAACGCCGTCGAGCACGCCGGCAACGCCGCCCGAACGCTCCTCCAGCGTCGAGAAAAACCGCGAGAGAACGTTATTTTGTGCCGTCGCATCATCGGGTGCGAGTACTGCAGCAGAAATTGCACCACGATCGCCAAGCTCGACTGCCGTGTTAAACGAAGAGTTGAGCTCGTCGGGACTGGAGATGGCGCCCGAGACCGCAAAGGCGACCACGCCGTTGCGACCGGGCGGGGCGATGCGCGGGCGCTCACCGGAAAGTTCTTTGATGGCGGTATCGAACGCATTGCCCGCACGGTCGGCTTCGTCCTCGGTCTGACGCTCGAGTTCGAGTTCCTTGTTGCGACAGTCGACGTAGTCCTCCAGGGCGTCTTTAAACTTGTCAAAGTGATACTCGAAGCCGTTTTCGATAGAGGTTGAAGGTGCCGCAACAGCACCAAGCGACGAAACGCCAAAATGGCATTTGCTGCATTTATCCTGTCCATCGTAATCGGCAACCGAAGCAAATCCGCTTGGCGTTCCTTTCTTATAGTTAGGGCAGGTTGTCCCGTAATGCAGATACGCCTTGTCATCGTTCACGCTAGTCGGCCACACTGCATCGGTGTAGAGCTCGGTCGCCCGGACCTCATCAGAATTGCGCGGCAACAGTGGAATATAGGAGGAAACCCTGTCTCCGTTCTCGGTTATATATGCCCGATCGACCTCCGCGCTCGCATAGGTATAAAACGCCTTACGCGCCGCAGACTCTGCCTTCATCTCGACACTCGAGCCTTGGGGCTTCTCGTTTGCCAGACGCCGATGGTAGTAGTCCTTCGCGCGATCAAGGGCAACTTGAGGCTCCCACGTAACGCTCGAAGCGTAATGCGGATTTTGAGCACCAGAGAGATCCGTTAGGCTTTTTGCGCGCTCCCACATACACGAACAGCTGCCGACCGAACCTTTATCCGATCCACCGCAATCCGCTAGCCAGGCGCGCTCTTTGGCCTTCGCCGTCTCCTCCGATGCTTTTTGCAGCTCCTCGGCCGCGCGCTCCAGATCTTCCGATGCATCTTTAATGGCATCGGTCGAGATTTCGGATCCTTCGAGCGCAACAAAATCCGACTCGGATGTCCTGGGCACGGCAAGCGCCGTACCGGTATAGGTCACGCCGTCGGTATCCTGCGCCGATACTGCCTGCATGGCACGCGCGGCAACCAGGTACGGCAAGGCGGTCTCGATCTTTTGCAGGCCCTTTGCCGCGCTTTTGGCAAACTTGTTGCGTGTTTTAATGATCTGGGTCCCCGTGTCGATGATATCGCTGCCGACAACCTCGGCGCCCGGAATGAGGATGGCGACCAAGCCGGTGCCGATCGTGGCAAACCCCGCCAGACCCAAACTCAAAATGCTCGCATCCACCACCGTGGCGGCCGTGTGATAGGACGACACCACGTTGGCGCCCGCCAGCGCACCGCTATCGGCCGCCACCTGGGTGTCTCCGGCGCGCGACATGCTCCATATCGCCGCGGTCGACGAAAACAGCAGCGTAAGCACCACCAGAATGACAACCGCAGAGGAGAGCGTGGTATAGGCACCGTCTTCGATAAACAAGTCGATACCGGCACGGCCCATAAAGCCGCCCCGCTTGCGGCGAGCGCCTGGTCGACGGCGGGCCGCAAACCCTTGCGTCGCTCGCAGTAGGCAGCGCCTAATTCCATGCAGCAATCCATGAATCATAATCTCCCTCCAGCCATTCGGGACGCGATCGATACGAGACGTCGACCTTGAGCTCGACATAGCCGCCCTCACCCGCGCTGCCCATGGCCTGCACAAATGCACCGATCACGGGCAGCGGCTTAACCTCGCCGTCAACAGACACGGACGAAACGCCGCCGGCACCGGCCCGCCCCAACTCGATATCCCACGACAGCGGCCCGCCGGCATGAAAAATCGAGACGTTGGGCACCGCGGCAAGTCTGCGGCGAGTGAACTCCTTAAGGTCATCGTCGTCCTCCACCGTCGTCGTGGTCATAAGCCGCGCGGTCTCGGCGGCGGCAGACTCCATGACCGCGCGCGTATAGAGCAGGCACACCGGCTGCAACGCGAGCAAGATAAGCGTCAAAAACGTCGGCAGTAAAAAGGCGGCCTCGACCGTAGACTGCGCCCGATCCTCGCACGCGATATCAATACAGAGCGATGTCCTTGGCACCCGTCGCGGCATCGATAACCGACGACGGGGCGACGCCATGAGACGCTGCCCGCTCGACCAGTGCCGCCAAGCGCCCATCGGTGCCAGCGCGCCAAAGCCCCGCAATCGCCAGCACAATCGATAACAGCGCCACGGTGACGATGGCGTATTCGACGGTCGACTGAGCAGATTCCTCACGCAGGACGTTATACATTTCACGACCCCTCCTTTGACTCCGTTGTTTGCGGAACCAGACGCACGGCACGCAGGCGGCACGAGGCATCGCCGGCATCTGCGGCAACCGTCACCATGTCGACCCAGCCGCGCCCATCGCGCACGATGGCGCCCCATACGTTGCCCCTAATATCGAGATAGCCGCTCAGGGCGAGCTGGGCCGTGGGCACCTCGCGGTAGGCGCGCAACAGGTCTGCCGCCGCCTCGGTCATCGGCCGGTCCTCGGACCATGCGAGCCGAACCGCGATCGCGTTGTCTGCAGACGGCTCCGTCGCGCTGGCGGCCCGCTCGTCGAGCGCCTGCAAAAAGGTCTGAGCCGTGACGGCGGCATTCTGACCGCCCATATCTCCCGCACCTTTCGCCTGTGACACCGCCGCCGAACCCGATCCCAAATCGGCAGTAGCGCCTGGACGCTGCTGTCGCGCAACACCCAGCCCCCAAAGCGTCACCGCTATTGCCACGAGCAAACAGACGAGCACCAGCGGCGAACCAACAGGCCGCCTGCCTCCTACAGGCTGTTGATGCCGTCTTTGATCGCGTTCCATAGTTCTTCGACTTTGCTCTTAAACGCGACGATGGCGATAATCGCGATCACTACGAGCACGCCGACCAAGATAGCGTATTCGGTAGTGCCCTGCGCGTTCTCCTCCCGCAACAGCGCCTTGGCACGCTGGCGAGCGCGGATTGCCCGGCAAAAAGCCCAGCTCCAAGCCTTGCCCGCAATGTCGGTCATCGTGTTCATGTATTCCTCCCTACATCATCCCGCCTGCTCCCAGCAGCGGGCCCAATATGGACAGAAGCAACGCCGGCAAGATGAGCGTGCCGGTGGGAATCAGCAACTTGACCGGCGCGCGCTCGATCTCGCGCTCGACTGCGGCGCGATGGGCCGCACGGATCTCGCGACTTTGAGCAGCCAGCGTCTCGGCCAGCGGAGCGCCCAGGGCAAGCGCCTGCCCCACCGTGATGGCAAAGGTCTCGAGCGCCCTCACGTCCAAATCACGCGCGGCAGCCAACAGCTCGGCCTCGCGCGTCCCCACGCCCACCTGCCACGCCATGCAGGCTCGTTCAAGGCGGACGGCCAGCACCGACCGACGATTGGCACAGAAAATCTCGAGCGCCGCGTCAAACGAAAGGCCGGCAGAAAGCCCCAGGCGCACCACGTCGATCATCTCGGACACCTCACCGAGCGATGCCCGCGCCGGGCCGCCCGCCCCAATCGCGCCCTTCATTCGCGCGGTCAGGGCATCAATCACCGAGCAGCCCGCAGCAATGACCAGTACCGCCTCGCGCTTGCACGTCTCTGCAATCTTGCGAGCATCCGCGCGCTCCAAACCTGTCGCGGCAAATACGCTCAGGGCACACAGACAAGCCGCGACCCCGACCAGGGCGCTCATAACTCCACCCGCATAATGCGCCGGATAACTACCAGGGCAACGACGTTGAGGGCAAGTCCCAGCACCACGGCGCCCGCACCAGCCGGCGTCGCAAGACCGCGGCGAAAGTCTGCCGAAAGCAAAGCCAGTACCGCGCACATGCCCGCCGGCATCGCCGCGACCATGTGTGCCGACATACGCGCCTGTGACGTCTTAACGTCCAGACGGCGTTTGAGCTCAATGCGCTCACCCACCATGCTCGACGCCTCGGATAGCAAGCCGGCAAGCGGAGCCCCGGTACGCTGCGATACTTTGAGCGCCAAGGTGACAAGCGAAAGGCCGGGGGCATCGATGCGAACGAGTAGGTCATCGAGTGCGTCGGTCGCCGAGATACCGCAATCGATTGCCGCCGCCACCCGCAAAAACTCGGTATGCACCGGCTCTTGCGCATGGGCGCCCACAAAGCGCATGCCCTGTGCCAGCGAATGCCCCGAGGCAAGCGACATGGATAACGCCGTGAATGCCTCGGGCATGGCCTCTTCTACATCATGCTGTTCGCGTCGGCGATCGAAGGTGTCACGCGCGGCGCCCACGCCAAACGGCACCACAAGTCCCAAGACAAAGCCGATGGGCGACAACGACGCAACGGCCAGCAAAACGCTGCAGATACCGCTCGACAGCAGCAGAAATGCCAAACGAGCCGCGTTATCCTCAATAGCAAGCCCAAGGCGATCTGCGGGGATCAGCGACGCCCACGAGCGGGCAATCTTTGTCAGCAGATCGTTTTCCGCCAACTCGCGCGGCAGCTTCTCCGCCATCGATTCGAGCGTCTGGCGCGCCAGCTCCGCCGGCGGCATCCGCGGCACACGAGGCTCTGCCCCACACGCCGTCGCGACAGAAAGCCCCGCCAAACCCCCTACGACGAGGGGCATAGCGATCTCCATTCGTCCACCTCCTCTTGCGTGAGCGTTCCCGACCGCAAGCCCTCCGCAATAAACGGCGGCTCGCGGTCGAGCGTCCAGGTGCGCTCGGCGGCATCGAACGTCACGTAGCGCTCGAGCTCAACACCGCCCGACGCGCCGCGGTGAACCCCCGAATATGAGGCCACAAAGCGCTTGCCATCTGCATGACGCTCGGACATCACGATGCCGTCGAGCGCCATGGCGATCTGCTCTTCGATAAGCTCACTCGGCAAATCGATGCCGTAGCGCGCAAGCAGCGTCAGGCGAACCACGGTCTCCTGCTCGGTACCCGCATGGAGCGTGGTGAGCGAGCCGTCGTGGCCCGTGTTCATGGCCTGCAGCATGTCGCAGCACTCGGCACCGCGCACCTCGCCCACGACGATGCGGTCGGGGCGCATACGCAGAGCATTGGTCACCAGGTCGCGAATCGTCACCGCGCCCTCGCCCTCGATTGACGCCTCACGCGCCTCCAGACGAACAACGTGTGGGTGATGTGCAAACTTGAGCTCGGCGGAATCCTCGATCGTCACAATGCGCTCGCCGGTGGAAATCTCGCACGACAGCGCATTGAGCAGCGTGGTCTTGCCCGACCCCGTGCCTCCCGCAACCGCCAAGTCCTGCCGCAACGACACCGCGCACGACAGCAGCTGCGCATACCAAAGCGGCAGTGACCCCAACCCCACAAGCTCGTCCAACGAACAGATACGGTCCGAGAACTTACGGATGGTGAGGATTGGCCCGTCGATCGCCACGGGTGGAATCACCGCGTTGACGCGATAGCCCGTCTTGAGGCGGGCGTTGACGATGGGGCTACGCTCGTCGATACGACGGCCGAGCGGCGAGATGATGCGGTCGATGAGCACACGGATCTGCTCGTCGTCCTCAAACGCGTGCTCGATGGGATGCAAAACGCCACTGCGCTCAAAAAAGGCAGAGCGACAGCCGTTGATCATGATTTCGGTAACGGTGTCGTCCTCGATGAGCGGCTGCAGCGGTCCCAGGCCTACCACGTCATCTAGGATCTCGTCGATGATGGTCTCACGCTCAGGCGTCGCCAAGTCGGTCGGCTCTTCCACGTTGAGCGCCGCTTCCACCGCCGGACGTAGCTCAGAGCGGGCAAGGGCCGGGTCGACGTAGGCACTGATGCGCGCCACCTCGTCGTAGCCCATGCGGTCCATCACCGCACGCTTGGTGCGGCGTTTAACGGCACGGTGGCGTCCCGCATCAACGGGGGCAGCCGCGGCGGCCGCGCCAGCGGCTTTAATCCTCGTCTGCAGACTCATCGCGAATCACCTTCACGCGACCAGGGAAGACGGATGCGCGGGCGCTCGGTGCGGGTCGCGCGGTCGGCGACCATATCGCTCCAGGGACCGACGGCGCAGCCCAGCTCCACGAGCATCTCGCGCGTGGCCTCGCGCGCGCTGGTCGCAAAAGCGCTCGTCTGACCCACTGCCTCGTCGGCGCGACCGAATGCCATGAGCGCGGCCAAGTCCTGACCGCCATCGGCGATGCGGATCTTGGAGCTCAGTGCGCAGGCAATCTCAAAGCGCATGGCGACGTCTTCGTCGGCACCGCGTGCACCAAACCGGTTGAACACGGCGCTCATACGTGTGCGTGGCACGCCTACACGGCTCGCCAGCTCAATGACGCGCGAAGCGGATGTCGCGGACGATACCGCCGCATCGCCTACGACCAGGCAACGGTCGCTCGCCGCCACCGCGGCGGCCACGGCATCGCCCCAAAAGACCGAGGTGTCGACAAAGACCACGTCGGATTCGCGGCGCAAAACATCGAGCAATAGCTCCACTGGACGTGCCATGAGCTCGGCCTTCTCGGGGGCCGCGACAGGTCCCCAGAGCGTGACGCCCGGGGCGACGCGCATCGATGCGGCCACGACATCCGGCTCGGCAAGCGCGCCCGTCGCCGACGGCTCAATAAGCGTCGCCATATCGTGCGGGGCATCGACGCCCAGCAGATCGTATAGGTTTCCAAACATGAGGTCCAAGTCGAGCACAGCGGCACGCAAACCCAACAGCGACGCCGCATGCGCCATGGTGGCAACGATCGTCGACTTGCCGCAACCGCCCGAACCAGAAACGGCGCAGACAACCGGTGCCCGACGCGACGGAATCGAAGCGTCCGCCGACAGCGCAGGGGCTGACGGTGCGGGAACCGGCGACACAGACGCGGGCGATAACATCCCCGTCTCCCCCGCCGCGGCCACGTGCCGAGCCCAAGCCGGCATGGCAGGCTGCCCGGGCTGCGGTTCCGAAGCCAAAGACGCAGCGGCACACGGCTCGTCAGCCCCGGCAAAACCCTCGACCTCGTCGAGCTCATCGGCCAGATTTACGCCGTGCACGTATCCCATATCTTCAGCCAGAGCGTCATCGCCATACGGTACCGGCCCTCCAGCGTCATCGTATGCAAGGGGACCCCGGGGGCGCCAACCATGCTCGGCTTCCGCTTTTCCATATTCATCAACACGCGGGCCTCTTGTAGCGCGAGGCGCCCCGGGTTCCCTATCAACAAAAGCATCGGGCTCAATCGTCATGCGCCGATCGGAATCAACCGCTCCCTCACCCGCGCGCCCGTTGCCGCACAAACTGTGCGCAGCGATGACCTCGGTCGCCCCCGCGCGAAACAGCCCTTCGATATCCGACGGGTCGAGTGTCTCGATCAACACGACGACGCGACTCACACGGCCCTCGGCCGTCAGGCGCGCAACGGTCTTCCGCACGTCTTCGGTATCGAACAGAGACGCCGCGATGATGGCGGCACCGCGGCGCGATGGAAACGCCCGCGCCATGGACACCAGCCCGTCCAGGTCGCCCACGCGAAGCACCTGTGCGCCCACATCGCGACCCTCGACTTCCTGCTGTAGCAGCCCGTAATCGCCGCACGCGCAGCACGCAAGCCAGATCGCCTTCATCACTCGTCGCCTCCGCTCTTTTTGCCGCGCGCCGTGGCGGGAATCGTCAAGCTGACCGTCCCTTTCCCGAGGCTCCCAGCAATTCCTTGACGTCTTCGGGGTCTGCCGCCAGCGTCACCCACTCGATCTTGCCCTCACGCGTGGTGCCGGCATCTTCGCTGGTATCGATCACATACGCGCCGCACAAACGATCGGTCACGCCATCTTTTTGCACGTACACGTCCACATAGCTGCCCACGCCCGTGGCGCCGCCGACCGAGTGCTCGGCATCGACCGCCACCGAAACGGCAACCTTGCCTTTAGGCACCTCGAGCTTGTGGCTCTCGGCCTTGGTGTAGACATTGCAAATCACGGCGTTTTTGGGAATGCGCGAGGTCGTCACGTCGCCGCGCACCTGACGCAGCTCGGTCGCCGCATCACGCGGCAACTGACTCGCCAGCCATTCCTGAGTTATGACATTAGTCTCATCGAGGGTCTCACCCGCATCGATATCGCGCGCCGCGACGCACACCTCAACGCGGTCGCCGCCGTATTTTGCCAAAGTCTCGGCCTGGGCCTGCTCGGTTTGCGAGCGGATCGACGAGCCGTAGACCATGCAGAGCGCCGCGGCAAGCACGCCCACGACCAGACTGATGGCGATGCGCTTGCTCTTGTTCACGGCCGCTCCTCTCAAGGTAGCACCGGGCAAATGCCCGTACCACCATTGTCTGGGCGGCCAAGGCGCAAAGCGGCGCAATCGCAATCTTGGTTTTACGTGTCAAACCAATTGCTGACCAAAAGCTGACCAGCCCGTCAAGCTCGTGGCAAGGTTTTGGTCAGAACGTCGGCAAAACGCATATTTCGAGACGCTTTGGCAGCAAAAAGCCGCCTCCCAAGCAGTTGGGTGACGGCTGTCATAGGAAAAATCAATTACAGATGAACATCGGGATCGAGCATTTGGGCACTCACGCGCATGGATGACGCCAGGTTTTGGAACGTCTCCAGGCGCAGGCTGTCGATCTGCCCCGCGTCCTCGGCCTCGCGAACGGCACAACCCGGCTCATGGGTGTGCGTGCAATCGCCAAACCGGCACGCACGCGACGCCTCGACGATCTCGGGGAAGGCACGCGCCAGACCCCGCTCATGTCCCACAAGCGGCAGGCTGCGCAGGCCCGGGGCATCGGCAATCACGCCGGCGTCGCCCGGCAGCGCCACCATCACGCGCGCAACTGTGGTGTGGCGACCTTGGTCGTCACGCTCGCGCACGCCGCCAGTAGCCAGCGCATCGTGGCCCAGCAGCGCGTTGAGCAGCGTCGACTTGCCGGCGCCCGACTCGCCCAAAATCATGGCACAGCTCCCAGCCGGCACGCAGGCGCGCACCTCGTCCAAGCCGAGGCCCTCGGCAGAAGACGTCACGATCACGCGCACGTCCGGACCCACCAGACGGCGCACGCGGTCCAGATCGCGCTCGAGCTCCTCGGCCTCGCAGCGGTCGGCCTTGGTGAGCACCACCACCGGCTCGGCATCGCAATCGAGCGCCAACACCAGTGAGCGCGCCACGCGATCGAGCAGCACCTCGCCGGCGCCGAGCGCCTGCACGATCAGCACGCTGTCAACGTTGGAGCAGAGCACCTGGCGCTCACCGCGGGCACGGCCACGCCAACGCTCAAAGCTCGTACGGCGCGGCAGTACGCACTCGATCACGCCCATGTCGTGCCCGGGAGCACGGCGAACCGCCACGCGGTCGCCCACGGCGGGCAGCAAGACCTCGTCCTCGCCACGCGACTTGGCAAACCCTACGGCATGCTCGGCACGAAACGCGTCATCGGCAGTTACCACCAGCGGAAACCCGCGGTCCAGGCGCACCACGGCACCAAGCTGCATCTGCTCGGGCTCCTCGGCCTGTGCGCAAAAGTCGTCAAATGCAGCCCGCTGAGCCGCATCGACCGGCAGGCCATCGAACGCCGGAACATCCTGCAGCGCATCAAGCCCCGGCACGCTTGCCAGCAGCTCCTCAGCAGACGCAGGGGCTTCGGTCGCAAGCTTCCGACGACGGTCACGCTTAGCCCGCGCCCCCGTCGTCTTTTTCTTCGCCTTAGCCTTAGCCTTGCCCACAAATGCCTCCCAGCAAAAAACCACACAACTGAGCAGGTATTTTACCCATAAAAAAGAGTCGGTCGAGCAACTGCTCGACCGACTCACACACTTTCCCTCAGCCCTTTATCATCCGCGCGGGAGAAAAGCCAGCAAGGACACCGCAGGGGCCGCCCGCCGGGAGGGGTTTCCTAAGGGCACATCCCGCAGCCGCAAAGCGGCGAGGACGTACCCGTGGAAACCCCGCAGGCGGTCGGGGCCGGACAGGTACGTTACTCCTTCTCGACCGCGCGCATGATCGCCTTGTAGATCTCCATCAGCGGAATGATCAGGAAGGCCAGGCCCAGGGCGGCGATAACACCCTTGAGTTCAAGCGTCACGGGGCCAAAGAACATCTCGGCAAGCGTCGGCTGAACGGTCACGATAACCGTCAGTACCAGCGCCAGCGCGGCCGAAGCCCACAGCCGCTTGTTCTGCTTCTTCATGCTAAACAGCGACGCGCGACGGCTGCGCATATTGAAGCAGTGGAAGATCTCGACCATGTTGAGCGTGATGAACGCCATCATCACGCCTTCCTCGTCGGCATTGCCGGCAATCATATCGGCGATGTGGATGTAGCCCATGTCAAAGTACACGCCCACAAAGAAGCTCGCCAGCACCAGCACGGTGATGATCAAGCCCTGGACCACGCAGTCCAGGCCCATATTGCCGGCAAAGACGCCATCCTTGGCGTTGCGCGGCTTGCGCTTCATGATATCGCCCTCGGCATCCTCCATGCCCAGCGCGAGCGCGGGGAAGCAGTCGGTGACCAGGTTCACCCACAGCAACTGCACCGGCTGGAAGATGGTAAAGCCGATGAGCGTGGCAATGAACACCGAGAACACCTCGGCAAGGTTGGCCGAAAGCAGGAACTGGATGACCTTGCGGATGTTGTCGTAGATGCGACGGCCCTCTTCGCAGGCACCGATGATGGTGGCGAAGTTATCGTCGGCGAGCACCATATCAGCGACGTTCTTGGTGACGTCGGTGCCAGTGATGCCCATACCGACGCCGATGTCGGCGCGCTTGATGGACGGGGCATCGTTGACGCCGTCGCCCGTCATGGCAACGATCTGGTCACGTGACTTCCAAGCCTCGACGATGCGGGTCTTGTGCTCGGGCTGGACGCGGGCGTACACGCCGTAGTCCTCGATGTGCGCGTCGAGCTCCTCGTCGCTCATGCGGTCGAGGTCGGCGCCGGTGATGGCCTGGCTGCGATCGGCGACGATGCCCAGCTGCTTGGCGATGGCCACGGCGGTGTCGATGTGGTCGCCCGTGATCATGACGGTGCGGATACCGGCATCGTGCGCCTCGCGGATAGCATCGGCTACCTCGGGACGGACCGGGTCGATCATGCCGGACAGGCCGCAGAAGACCAGGTCATGCTCGAGCGCAGCGGGGCTGCAGTCGGCGGGAACCTCGGTGTAGGTGCGGCTCGCCAGCGCCAGCACGCGCAGGGCCTCGTCGGCCATGGCCTTGTTGGCTGCCACGAGCTCGGCGCGGCGCTCCTCAGTCAGCGGAACGACCTTCTCACCGTCATAGATATGGGTGCACAGGCCAATCACCACGTCGGGCGCGCCCTTGGTGTACTGCTCGTACTCGCCGTCCAGGGTCTCGACGACCACGGACATCATCTTACGGCCCGAGTCGAACGGGGCCTCGCCCACGCGCGGGTGCTCGGCAGTCAGGCCAGTAAGACCAGCCTTGCCGGCATCGTTGACGAGTGCGCACTCGGTCGGCTCGCCCACGGCCTCGCCCAGCTCCTCGTCCCACTGGGCATCGGAGCACAGCGCCATGCCGGCCAAGAACTTTTCCTTGGGCGCAGCGAGCTCGTGCTTGACGACGGTCATCTTGTTCTGGGTAAGCGTGCCGGTCTTGTCCGAGCAGATGGTCTGCGTGCAGCCGAGCGTCTCGACAGCAGAAAGCTTGCGGATGATTGCCTGGCGCTTGGCCATCTTGGTCACGCCGAGCGAAAGGACGATGGTCACGACGGCGACCAGGCCCTCGGGGATGGCGGCGACGGCGAGCGAGACGGCGACCATAAAGGTGTCGAGCAGGGCAGTCGGGTCGGTAAGGACGTTACCCACGCCGTGACGGATGATGTCGACGCCAAAGATCACGACGCAGATGACGATAACCATGATGGTAAGGATGCGGCTGAGCTCGGCGAGCTTCACCTGCAACGGCGTGAGCTCTTCCTTGGCCTCGGCCAGGGCGCCGGCGATCTTGCCCATCTCGGTGTTCATGCCGGTGCCGACCACGACGGCGCGACCGCGGCCGTACACCACGGTGGAGCCCATGTAGCACATGTTCTTGCGGTCGCCGAGCGGCACGTCGTCGGTGCCCGCGGCAAGCTCAATCACGTTGGCATGCTTCTCGACCGGCACGGACTCGCCGGTCAGTGCGGCCTCTTCGATCTTCATCGTGGCGCTCTCGAGGACGCGGCAGTCGGCCGGGACCGAGTCGCCCGCCTCGAGCATGATCACGTCACCGGGCACGAGCTCGACGCTCGGCAGGTGTACGAGCTTGCCGTCGCGCAGCACCTTGGACTGCGCCGCGCTCATTTTCTGCAGGGCCTCGAGGGCCTCCTCGCTCTTGGCCTCCTGGACCACGCCCAGCACCGAGTTGACGATAACGACGAACATGATAATGGCGACGTCGGCAAAATCGGGCTCGCCCTTGACCATGCCCGTAAGTGCGCTGATAACGGCGGCAACGATCAGCATGATGACCATGGGGTCGGCCATCTGCTCAAAGAAACGCTTCCATAGCGGCGTCTTCTCAGCTTCCTCGAGCTTGTTAGGGCCTGTCTTGGCAAGGCGCGACGACGCCTCGTCGTTGCTCAGGCCGAGGTTCTCATCGACACCCTGGTCGCTGAGTACCTCCGCCGCGGCGGACAGGTATTCCTTTTGCATATAGAGTCCCCTCCTGGGATTCGGGCCACTCAGCAGATTGATGCCCGATCATAATTCCCAGGAGAAGGGCAAGGGCTCATCAAGGCTGCCGTGCTGAGCGGCAGTTGATAGTGGAGCT
>DBEYTJ010000096.1:0-5505 GCA_048181065.1 Collinsella sp. | reverse complement strand
CTTGGAAGGCTGGGGTTCTACCATTGAACTACGCCCGCAAGATATGGTCGGGACGACAGGATTTGAACCTGCGACATCCTGCTCCCAAAGCAGGCGCGCTACCAAACTGCGCCACGTCCCGAAGGTGTTGAGCAGCTAAGGCATAAACCTTGCGTGTCCCAAAGCGAAGGAAATTATAGGGGAGACTTCCCGCCTGTGCAAGCGACGATACCCTAGCTCCTCGAATGTGCGACAAACCGGCTATGAAGTAGACCGATCACAAACGCCACCACGGCGACTGGTGCCCACGCAGCACCGATATCTGCCAGCGGCAACGCATCGAACGGCAGCCACGCGCCAGCAAAGAACGCATCGCGGACCGAAGTGATTACGCTCTGCACCGCGACAACGCCGCCGACCCAGACCCACACCTGCGGATGCGCGTCGCAAAAGCCGTGAGCCAGGCCCATAAGCACCAGCACAATGGCAACGGGATACAGGGCATTGAGCATGGGCACCGAGAACATGAGGATCACGTCGAGGCCCACGTTGGAGAGCACGCACGAAAACGCCGCGAACACAAAGGCGAGAATCGCAAAGGGACGGCGCATGGCCTCCTCGGAAGCCTCCGCTCCCCCTTCGACCACATACGTCTCGCAGAAGTAACGCGAGCAGCAGCTGATGAGGCCGATGCACACGTTCATGCAGGCGAGGAAAAAGATCGCAAAGACCACGACCGTGCCGGCAAGCCCAAAATGCATGGAGGCCGAACGGGCAAGGATGGCGGCGCCGTTGGTGGCGTCGGGCATCACGGTGCCGAGCTGCATACCGGCAAGGCCCAAGCCGCAGTAGATGATGGCCATGAGCACGCTGGCAATCACACCGGAGCGCGAAATCTCAAAGGCCACGCGCTTATCGTCGGTAACACCAAGCTCATGGATGGTCTCGGCGATGATGATGCCAAAGGCGAGCGACGCGAGCAGGTCCATGGTCTGGTAGCCGGTCAAAAAGCCCTGCACGGCAGCACCGGCATTGTAGGGAGTCTGCGGCGCGGCAGCGGGACCCAACGGCGAGATCACGGCAGCACCCACGACCAGCACGATGAGCTCAATGAGCGCGGGGCCCGTAATGCGCCCGAGCACGCGCGTGATGACGCCCGGACGCAGCGTGAGCGCAAACGCGACGACAAAGAAGCCAACGGCAAACACCAGGCGAGCCGTGCCGAGCGAGACACCCTCGGGCAGCAGCGGCACCAGCATCTCGAAGGCCGTAGAGCTTGTGCGCGGAATAGCCAGGCACGGGCCAATGGCCAGATACACCGCCGCGACAAAGAACTCACCGAACTTGGGGTGCACGCGGCCGGCAAGCTCGCGCGCCGTTCCGGCAAGCGCCACGGCGATAAAGCCCATGACGGGCAGGCCGATGGCGGCGATGAGAAAACCGAGCATGGCGACCGGCGTGGCAGAACCTGCCTGCAGCGCCAGCAGTGGTGGAATAATGAGGTTGCCGGCGCCAAAGAGCATCGAGAACAGGGCGATGCCGACGGTGACGACATGGTCGGAGCGCAGACCGCGCGGCGCGGATGAGGCCATAGACACACCTTTCGGGTCGAAACAAAAACGGGACGGGCAAAAACACCCGTCCCGCAAGTATAAACGGTCTAGCAGCTTTAGCAGGCTAAATCGCACAGAGCATCGATAGCAGTGTCGACTTCTTCGGTCGTGTTGAAATACCCAAACGAGAAGCGGACGACGCCCTGGCGCTCGGTCCCCAGCGCACGGTGCATGAGCGGAGCGCAATGGGCACCGGGGCGCGTCGCAATCCCCCACCCTTGCATGAGCGCATCCGAGATCTCGGCCGAATCGATATCGCCCACGTTGAGCGACACAATTGCAGAGCGCGTCGGCTGGTCAAAGGCGCCGTAAAGCTTGATCTCCGGGATTTCGCGCACGCCGGCAAGAAAGCGATCAGCGAGCGCACGCTCGCTGGAAGCAATCGCCTCGACCCCACCCTGGGCCTCGATAAAGTCGAGACCAGCGGATAGGCCCGCTATGCCGTGACCGTTGAGCGTGCCCGCCTCGAGGCGCGTGGGCCACTCAAGCGGCTGCAGCGCATCGAAGCTGTGCACGCCCGTGCCGCCCATGGCCCACGGAACCACGTCAATGCCCTCCGCCACGGCCAGGCCGCCGGTGCCTTGGGGTCCCATGAGCCCCTTGTGGCCGGTAAAACACACGACGTCGAGCCCCATGGTATCCATGTCAATCTTCGCCGTACCGGCAGACTGAGAGGCGTCGACGATAACCAGCGCGCCGGCCGCATGAGCCGCAGCCGCCACACGTGCAACATCAACGGAGTTGCCGGTCACATTGGAGGCGTGCGTCACCACCACGGCACGCGTGCCCGGCGTGACCAGCTGCTCGAGTTCGTCGTAGTCGAGCACGCCGTTCGCGTCGCAGCCCGCATACTCAACGGTCACGCCCTGCTCTACCGCCAGGCGATTGAGCGGACGCAGCACGGAGTTATGCTCGAGCACCGTCGTGACCACACGATCGCCGGGACGCACCACGCCATTGATGACGGTGTTGAGCGCCGCGGTGGAGTTGGGCGTAAAACAAACATGGTCTGCCCTCGGGCAACCTAAAAAGCGCGCAAGCTTAGTGCGGCAGCCATGAATCGTGCGCGCCGCATCGAGCGCGCCCGACGTCGCGCCACGTCCGGCATTGCCGAGCGAGCACATCGCCTGCGTCACGGCATCAATCACCGTCTGCGGCTTATGCATGGTCGTCGCCGCGTTATCCAGGTAGATCATCGCACGACCTCCCACATGTCGATTACCGTAAAGCCCTCGGTGGGGACGTCCGCCGCGGCAAGCTCGCCGCGCAGCAGGTCCTCATCGGCAGGCAACGCCTTCCATGCCAAACCGCAGCCGGCAGCGACCTCCCCGGGTACGGGAATCGTTCGCCCGGGAAGGCTGCGCTCGATGCACAGGGACTCGCACCCCATGGCGGCCGCCGTGGTGGGAAACGTGATGACAAGCGCCGGGCGCTTCTCCCTCATGGCAACTCCAACCAATACGCTACGGGCGCACGACGCGCACGGCCTGCTCCATCTTCTCCACAATCACGTACATGTTGGTGACCTCGCCCACCGCAAGCTGGTCTTTAATGCCATAGTGGTCGAGGCAGGTACCACAGGTGAGAATCTCGACACCCTGCTCGGCCAGACCCTTCAGGTCGTCGAGTACCGGTGAGCCCCCGACGGTGAGCTTGGCGCCGCCGTTGTAGAACAGCATGGTCGCGGGCAGCTCCTCCTGCTGCGTCACGGCAAAGATGAAGGCCTTCATGAGCTTGTGGCCCAGCTCGTCGTCGCCGTGGCCCATACAGTCGGTGTAGACGGAAATGACGAGCTTGCCCTTGCCGGCGCTGGCATCACAGAAGGCAGCACCATCCTGCTCGGGATCAGCCACGGCAACGGCGCCAGAGGTCGCCACGGTCACGTGCCACTCGGCGTCAGAAACCTTCTCGACCGAGGCCGTGCAGCCCTTCTCCTGCGCCATCTTGGAGATGTTCTTGACGGCGGTCTCGTTATCGACCGAGGTCACCACGGCACCCTCGCCATCGAGCTGTTTGAGCGCCTTGAGCGTCTTAACAACGGGCAGCGGGCAGGCATCGCCCATGGCATTGACTTCAATCTTGGTAGACATAGCTTTTCCTTTCGAAAGAACCGTTCTAGAGAACGGTAAACAGTTACATAAACGTGCGGGCTAGCGAACAACGTGGACGGCAGGACCGCCCGGCACCGGTTCGCACACGCGACCGACGACGGCGGCGATACGTCCTTCGGCATGCAGACGGCGCGCGAGCTCATCCACATCGTCAGCAGGCGCCGCAATAAGCAGGCCACCAGATGTCTGCGGATCGTACAGCGCGTCGAGCATGCCCGGCTCCAGGTCCTCGCCGGCAGCCACACGCGGGCCAAAGAAGTCCTGGTTGCGGTAGGAGCCCGCGGGGATAATGCCCAGGCGCGCCATGTCGAGCACCTGATCAAAGAGCGGTACCGCTCCCGACGCAAGCTCAACCTGCACGCCCGAGCCCTCGGCCATCTCGCACGCGTGCCCGATCAGGCCAAAGCCCGTGACATCGGTGCAGCCGTGAAGCTCAAGTCCCTCGGCCAGACGAATCGGCGCCTCGTTGAGGGTGCACATCGAGTCAAACATGGCTGCGGCCTCGTCCTGCTCGATGAGCTCACCCTTAATGGCCGTGGTGATGATGCCCGAGCCGATCGCCTTGGTCAGCAGCAGAACATCGCCCACGCGTGCGCCGCTATTGGCGAGCATGCGATCGAGCGGCACAAAACCGCTCACGGACAGACCGTACTTGGGCTCGTCGTCGTTGATGGTGTGGCCGCCCGCGATGGAGCAGCCGGCCTCGACGCACTTGTCGGCGCCGCCCGCCAAAATCTGCCCGGCAACCTCAACGCCCAGACAACTGGGTATGCAGAGCAGGTTCATGGCATGGCTCGGCCGCCCGCCCATGGCGTAGATGTCCGACAGCGAATTTGCCGCGGCAATCTGGCCAAACAGAAACGGGTCGTCGACCATCGGCGGGAAGAAGTCGATGGACTGCACGAGGCCCAGGTTTTCGCCAACACGAAAGACACTCGCATCGTCGGAGGTATCGAAACCCACGAGCAAGTTGTCGTTATGCACATTGGGTAAATCGCCCAGGACCTGGGCGAGGGCTCCGGGAGCCAACTTAGCGGCTCAACCACTCGCGGCAGTCATAGACGTGAGCCTTATGGTGTCCTTAGCCATACAAACCCCCTTCCAACAAATCAACGACTTTAAGTATACGCGCCAGGCACGCTTCCCAAGAGACCGCCGACGGCTCGAACGTCGAAGGCGGCGCCGCAAGCGCCCGCGCGATAGCATCTGCCAGTGCGCGCTCAAACAACGGAAGGTCGGCGGCCACGGGCGTGTCGACATCCGTCATACGCGGCGACGCCACCCACGTCACGGGAGCACCGGGAAGCATCGCCTCCATCCAGGGACGAACGCCGGGCAAATCGGTCGCCACAACTTTGCAGCCGCACGCGAGGGCCTCGATCGTCACGAGCGGCAGACCCTCGTAAAACGAAGGCAGCACAAAGACGTCGGAACTGCGGTAGGCACGCACGAGTCCATCGCTATCCAGGCGCCCCGCCAGCGTCACCGGCACATCCGAGGCCGCGGCCAAGCGCTCGATACGCGCGTACTCGGCATCGTCCCCGCGACCGCCCACAAGTACCAAACCAGATGGGCGGACGTCATCGTCAATCGGCAATGACACGGCTCGAACCAGCGACTCGACGCCCTTTTTAAAGCAAATCTTGCCCACGTACACAAGCGATCCCGGCTGCCTCGCCACGCTTGCGTCGCGGCAGAAGACGCGATGGTCGTAGCCCGTCCCGATCACGTGGATGCGATCGGCATCGACGCCACACACCAGGCCAATCTGCTCAGCCTGCTCAGCATGGAGCGCAAAGACG
>DBEYTJ010000095.1:0-1776 GCA_048181065.1 Collinsella sp. | reverse complement strand
ACTTTTCCGCGGCACATCGACACAGGTGCGATAAGATAGAACGCCATGTCTGGCTGCGCGGTTTACGCAGGCTGGGCAAATCTGTACGACGCCGCCCGGAACGACACGGGGCGGCACAGATCCATAAAGGAGGATCACTGGTATGAGCCAGACCCGTCCCATCGACGAGCATTCCATGCACACCCGTACCTGCGGCGAGCTTCGCCGCGAGAACGTGGGCGAAGAGGTCACCCTCACCGGTTGGGTGAGCCGTCGCCGCGACCACGGCGGCCTTATCTTCTGCGATCTTCGCGACCGCGAGGGCATCACGCAGCTCACCTTCGACCCCGAGCACTCCGACGGCGACGCCTTTAAGATCGCCGAGACCATGCGTCCCGAGTGGCCCATCAAGATCCACGGCGTCGTGCGCTCCCGTGGCGAGGAGACCACCAACACCAAGCTCGCGACCGGCGAGATCGAGGTCCTGACCGACCACGCCGAGGTTCTCAACACGTCCGTCACCCCGCCGTTCCAGATCGAGGACGGCATCGAGACCAGCGAGGACACCCGCCTGCGCTATCGCTATCTGGACCTCCGTCGTCCCGAGATGATGGCCAACCTCAAGCTGCGCTCCGACTTTACCTTTGCCATTCGCGAGGCGCTGCACAACCGTGAGTTCATGGAGGTCGAGACGCCCTCCCTGTTTAAGTCCACGCCCGAGGGCGCCCGCGACTTCATCGTTCCCAGCCGTATTCAGCCGGGCAACTTCTACGCCCTGCCGCAGTCCCCGCAGCTCCTGAAGCAGCTGCTTATGGTCGGTGGCGTCGAGCGCTACTATCAGGTTGCCAAGTGCTTCCGCGACGAGGACCTGCGTGCCGACCGTCAGCCCGAGTTCACCCAGGTCGATATCGAGATGTCCTTCGTGGACCAGAACGATGTCATGAGCGCGCTCGAGGAGGTTCTTGCCGATGCTTTCGGCCGCATGGGTGTCGAGATGCCCACGCCGCTGCGTCGCATGAACTACTGGGATGCCATGGACACCTATGGCTCCGATAAGCCCGATACCCGCTATGGCATGCACCTGGTCGACCTGACCGACATCTTTGCCAACTCCAAGTTCAAGGTCTTTGCGACTGCCGCAAACGAGGAGGGCTCTGTCGTCAAGGCCATCAACGCCAAGGGCGCCGGTGCCTGGGCACGTGCCAAGATCGATAAGCTCGCCGGCGTGGCTTCCACGTTTGGCGCCAAGGGCCTGGCATGGATCGCCTTCCGCGAGGATGGCTCCATCAACAGCCCCATCGTCAAGTTCTTCTCGGACGAGGAGATGGCGGCTCTGCGCGAGCGCATGGACGTCGAGCCCGGCGACCTTGTGATGTTCGCCGCCGGCCCGCGCCTGCTCTCTGACGAGATCCTGGGCGGCATGCGTTCGCACATGGCCAACGCGCTCGAGATCAAGCGCGAGGGTCACGACTTCCTGTGGGTCGTCAACTTCCCGCTGTTCCATTGGGACGAGGATCGCAAGGCCTATGCTGCCGAGCACCAGCCCTTTACCCTGCCGACCGAGACCGACATCGCCAAGATCGAGGCCGATCCCCTGGCAGCCGGTTCGTGCACCTACGACTTTGTCATGGACGGCTTTGAGGCCGGCGGTGGCGGTATGCGTATCCACAACGCCGAGATGCAGATGTCCATGCTCAAGCTCCTGGGCTTTACCGAGGAGCGCGCCGAGTCTCAGTTTGGCTTCCTCATGGAGGCCCTCAAGTTTGGTGCGCCCCCGATGGGCGGTTTCGCTCTGGG
>DBEYTJ010000094.1:0-4144 GCA_048181065.1 Collinsella sp. | reverse complement strand
ACTGGTGCGGCTTTGACGGATAAGTATGCCATCGTTCCTACGAGCGCGGGTACGCTTAAGTGCATTGATAAGACGACGGGCGATGTCGTTTCGACCATGAAGCTCGGCGCTGTCGCAAATGCCGATTGCATTGCCGATCCGACCAATGGTTCGACCTTCTATCAGATGACGCACGACGGAAAGCTCCATGCGATTTCGCTTTCGGCGAAGGGCGTGCTGAGCGAGCAGAAGACGGTTGATCTGGGCCTCACAAATAACATGAGCGCCCCGGCGGTGTCTGGTGACAATCTGATTGTCGGCGGACAGACGGCTACTGGCTCTGCTCTGGTTCTCTATAACCTGAAGACTGGCAAAACCACGATGGTCACTGCTGCCGACGGCAAGGCGCTGCCGGCTGGTTTCAACGGTATTGCTGCTACTCCGCTGGTGAGTGTTCAGGGCGGCAAGACCTATGTGTATTTCACCGTTAACAGCGCGGATAGCAAGGATTACGTCAACTACTCTGCTGGTGGTGGCGTGTATCGCTATACGCTCGGCGATGCAGAGGCGACGCAGATTTATGATGCGGCTGGCCATTACCAGTACTGCGACTCTCCGGTCATTGCCGATGCATCTGGCAACCTGTACTACATCAATGACTCGGGCACGCTGTTCAAGCTTGGTGCCGTTGAGTCGTGGACGGTTGCCTTTAATTCCAACGGCGGGTCTGCTTGTGACACTAAGTTTGTTGCTACGGCAGATGGCAAGCTGGTCAAGCCGACCGATCCGACGCGCGATGGCTACACTTTCGGCGGTTGGTATACCGATGAGGCTTGCACGCAGGCGTATGACTTCGGTACGCCGGTGACGGCCGATCTGACGTTGTATGCCAAGTGGACCAAGAACGCCGTTAACCCTGGCGGCATTGGCGGTTCTGGTTCCAATGGCGGCAATGGTGGCGCTGGTAACGGTTCCGGTGCTGGCACGGGCGCTGGCACGGGTTCCGGCTCCGGCACGAAGGGCCAGCAGGCTGGCGGCGCTGTCGCCCCGGGTCATAAGCCGACGACCAAGACGACGGTGTCGACCAAGACCGAGACCAAGGACAACAAGTCCGACAAGAAGGACTCCGATAAGTCCGATAGGAAGGACGAGAAGAAGTCTGACAAGAAGGACAGCAAGTCCGACAAGAAGTCCGATTCCAAGTCCGATACGGGTGCTGTTTCCACGACTACTGCTAAGAAGTCCTCTAGTGCTTCCGAGCAGGAGACTGGCACCAACCCGCTCGCCATCGTTGGCATCGCCGCCGGCGTGATCGGTCTTGCCGTCATCGGCGTGTTCGTGTTTACCAAGCGTCGGTAGGTGAGGGCTGTGTCCAATAAGCCACAGGACGCCGAGTCCAAGCGGCCCGACTCGTCGTTCATTCAGCTTGACGATGCAAAGCAAAAGGGCGCCGCTTCGGCGGCGTCCGGCCCTCGGCGCAAGGCGCTTGTTGGCGTCCTGACAGCCGCCTGTATTGCACTCATTGTCGTCTCGTTGGGTTTTGTCCACCCCTCTACCAGCGGTGCATGGTCCATCGACTGGATTGCGCGGGCTGTGACAGGGGAGAGCATCGTTGCTAAGGATGTGTCGGTTTCCGGCTCGACTACCGCTTCGGGTAAGACTGGAGTCAAGGGCTCAAAATCTTCAGACAATGCGAAGGACGGGTCGAAGGATTCGGATGAATCTGATTCCAAGGACAAGTCTGAATCTTCGGACAAAAAGTCAGACAAGGGCTCGAAGGCGAAGAAGTCCGAAGACAAGGGCGGCAAGAAGTCAGGGGACAAATCGGGTTCGCAGAATTCTGATTCCACTGGCGGATCGAGTTCTTCTGACGGCTCTTCTTCGGGCGGTGGCTCGGTGTCTGGCGGTGGGTCTGCATCCAACGGTGGCGGCGCCTCTGCGGGCAATCAGGACGGCTCGCAGCAGTCTGGTTATGTCACAGTGACGGTCTCGGTTACGTCGAGCGCCGTGGGCAATCCTGTGTCTTCTGGAGGCACCTTCACCTTTAACGAGGGCGCTACGGTCTACGATGCCCTGTGCGCTCTGGGGCTTTCTGTCAATGCGCACGGCTCGTCATACGGCACGTATGTCGCCGCGATTGGTGGTCTGGCCGAGAAACAGTACGGCGGCACGAGCGGCTGGATGTACTCCGTCAACGGCACAACGCCCATGACGGCCTGCAGCAACTACGTTCTCTCAAACGGCGACAACGTAGTCTGGTATTACGTAATAGGCTAGAGGCCTCGACATAGCGCGCCAGACGGGCGGTTCGGACAAACACCCGGGCCGCCCGTTTTTATGCGAATGGGACGTCGTTTCCCAATCGAGGTTCAACCGGAAAATGCATCCCGCTCTGTAGGCGAATTCCGGGACACAGTTTCCGCATCAGCATCCATCGGGAAAGCGGGGACCTCGGACGTTTTCCGGACCATGTCCCGGCGCTATGCCGCATGGCCCTTCTCCTCGCGATACTCCCTAATGGTCTTCCATCCTAGGTCCTTCGTGAGCTTGCTGTCCCTATATCACTCGATATATTCGCCGAGCAGGCGGGAGAACTCGTCGAACGGCACGCCGGTCCAGTCCCTGCCCTCGAAGAAGTAGCACTTGAGCGTGCCGAAGAACCCCTCGGCGCGCGCGTTGTCGGGGTTCCGGGCCCTCCTCGACATCGAGCGCACCACCCCGGGGCCGCACGCCTCGCGCCACTCGCGCCCCATGTAGACAGCGCCGCCGTCGGTGTGCACCGTGAGCGGCCGTCCCTCCGTCGGGCAGACTATCCCCACCAGGTCCCTGAGCATGCCGACCATCAGGTCCGAGTCGGCGTGGACCGAGACCCTCCAGCAGGTCGGCCAGCCGTCGAAGCAGTCGATCGCCGGCGACAGGTACGCGCTGTACCCGTCGAGTCTGAACTCCGTGACGTCGGTGACCACGAGCAGGCCGGGCGCTGGATTGGCAACACCTATTTGGACGATTCCGGGAGGGACAGCCCCGCCTCCCTGAACTCGACCGGAGACATGTAGCCCAGCGTCGAGTGGATCCTGAAGTTGTTGTACCAGTGCACGTAGTCCGAGAGCTTGGCCCGGAGCTCGCGCGTCGTGCCGAACGCCTCGCGGTGGACGAGCTCGGCCTTCAGTATCCCGTCGGTCGACTCGTCGACGGCGTTGTCGTAGGGGCAGCCCTTGGCCGACAGCGACCTCTCTATGCCGAAGGCCTCGAGCATCAGGTCGATCCCGGCGTTGTCGAACTCGCTGCCGCGGTCCGTGTGGAACGCCTCGATGTCCGAGATGGGGAAGGAGAGCGTCGCGAACGCCGACTTGACCAGCCGGGCGTCCTTCCCGGGCCCGGCGGAGTGGCCGACGATCTCCCCGTTGCAGGGGTCGACGAGCAGGCAGACGTAGTTCCACGAGGCCCCGACGCGCACGTAGGCCAGGTCGCTGCATATATGGGTGCGCGGCGCCCTGCCGCCGAAGCCGCGCGCGACGACGCTGGGCACGTCGGCCTCGTTGACCGCCCCGGGGTGCACCTTGAACCTCTTCCTGCCGTATGCGCTGACCAGGCCGTTCTCCCTCATGATGCGGCAGACCCGGCGCCGGCTGACGGTGACGCCCGACCTCCCGGGCGACGCCTTTATCTTGCGCGAGCCGTACCGGCCCTTGCTGGCGGCGTGGGCCGCGACCACGGCCGGCGCGGCGGGGTCCGGCGCGGCGGGCCGGCCGGGCCGCGAGCGCATGGAGTAGTACGTCGACCTCGCGACGCCGAGGAGCCTGCACTGCGCTGATATGGGGTAGCGGCCCGCGTTGGCCGCTATGGCCCTCACTTTCGAGCGTATATCAGCGCCGCTTGTTTTAAGACGTCGACCTCCTGTTAGCGTCAATCTATTTTTCACCAGTTTCGCTAAACAGGCGCGCCGTTCGCGCAAAGGCGGTTTCACCGGTTGCGCTAACGTTATTTCACCGATTCCGGTCACGACTTGACGGGCCCGTCCCTAGGCAGGTCCTTCAGCCTGTAGGACCTGCCGGTTATCTTGACCAGGTGGCAGTGGTGGCACACCCTGTCCGCGATCGCGCTCGCCGCCACGTCGTCCCCGAACACCCTGCCCCAGCCGCTGATCCCCACGTTGGTGGTGATG
>DBEYTJ010000093.1:0-24261 GCA_048181065.1 Collinsella sp. | reverse complement strand
AAGGAGATAAAACCTTAGCGCTTGGAGAACTGGGGAGCGCGGCGGGCCTTCTTGAGGCCGTACTTCTTGCGCTCGACCACGCGAGCATCGCGCGTAAGGAAACCGGCCTTCTTGAGGTCAGCACGGTAGTCGCCAGCGTTCAGAAGAGCGCGAGCGATGCCCAGGCGCAGAGCGCCGGACTGACCGGAGATGCCGCCGCCATCGCACAGAGCGATAACGTCGAACTGACCGGCGGTGTCGGTCACCTTGAAGGGAGCAAGGGCGTTCTCAACGAGCTGATGACGGCCGAAATACTGCTCGGCGTCACGCTTGTTGATGGTCACCTTGCCGGTGCCGGGGACGAGACGGACGCGGGCGACGGCGTTCTTACGACGGCCGGTACCCTGGTAGACAACGGTGTTCTCAGCCATCTTTAAGCCTCCAGCTCAATCTTCGTGGGGTTCTGGGCAGCGTGCGGATGCTCGGCACCAGCGTAGACCTTAAGCTTGGTCATCTGGGCACGGCCGAGGGTGGTCTTGGGCAGCATGCCGCGAACGGCGCGCTCGATGACCTTCTCCGGGTGCTTCTCCATAGCCTGGCGGAAGCTCTCAGCCTTGAGGCCGCCGTTGTAGCCGCTGTGGCGATAATAGGTCTTCGTGTCGGCCTTGTTACCGGTAAGCTGGACCTTATCGGCGTTGATGACGACAACGAAGTCGCCGCAGTCGCTGTTGGGCGTGAACTGGGGCTTGTTCTTACCGCGCAGGATCATTGCGATCTGGGTGGCAAGACGGCCCAGGACAGCACCATCGGCGTCGACGAGAACCCAGTTGCGCTGGACCTCGCCCTGCTTGGCGTAGTGAGTCGATTTCGAAATCACTTAGACTCCTCCATGTACAGTACGTGTTGTTACAGAGATTCACGGGGCTCTGCAAGTAACCCGTCCATATTACCCCGCTCGCCGCCCGAGTCAACAGGTATTTTGGCTCCGACCAGAGTTTCTGCACATGTCATCCATGGGTCATGACGTCGCGACACTAGCGCTCGACAAATGCCTCGATATCGCTCAGTAGGCGCTTTGCCTCCTGGCGACCCTGAATATACAGGTCGAGCATCTTTGCCGGATCGTGTTCGACATGGCCGACCTCGACCGGCTTTTGCGGAGCAACGACCAGCGCGCGACCCTCGCGCTCATACTTCCACAGATGCATGCGCTGGATGTTATAGCGGTCGTGGCGCGTCTCGATAGCCTCGAGCAGGTAAGGGTAGTCGGCATAGCGAGCGCGTGCAGCGGGCATAAACTCGTAGGGCTTTTTCTCGTACGAACGGTCCTGCGTGACAATGACAACCGCGCGATCGAAGCCCGCCTCCTCCAGCACGTGCTCGATAGGGACCGAATCGGCTACGCCGCCGTCGACGTATTTGTGCCCATCGATCTCGACCGGCGGCGTCACCAGCGGCAGCGACGTCGACGCGCGCACGGCGTCGAGGTCAAGTACGGCGCTTTTGACCGGCAGGTAGGCAGCGGTTCCAAACAGCATGTCCGTCGCAACGGCGTACATCTCGATGGGGCTCGCGTCGAACGTCTCGTTGTCAAAGGGATCCAGGCGGTCCTGGACATCGTTGAAGATAAAGTCGTAACCCACAATGGAGCCCGTAGACGCAAACGATGCGGCGCCCATGAAGCGGCTATCGTTGCAGAAAGCCAGGTTGATGCGGTTGGCACGGCCGATCTGGTGCGACTTGTAGTTCACGCCGTTGAGGGCGCCGGCCGATACGCCATATACCGCCGGAATCTCGACGCCGGCCTCCATGAGAACGTCGAGCACGCCGGCGGTAAATTGCCCGCGGAAGCTGCCGCCCTCCAGAACGAGCGCGACCTTGCCGGCGTTCTTTGCCTTATCTTCTGCAGTCATATTGACCTCCTGCGATTGCGTTTTGGCTTTCTTCTACCCAGTTTTGGAATGGAGGGCGCATAGGTTTTGGAGTTGAGAAGATGGAGCGGATAGCGCGTCCCAGTTTGAGGCGGGATTCCGGGACGCGTTTTCCGCTTGGACTGCCGTTGGGAAAGCGCGTCCCGTTCTGAGCGCGGATTCCGGGATGAGCTTTCCGCCAACAGCCCATCCGGAAAATGCATCCCATTCCGAATGAGGATTCCGGGATGCGGTTTCCACTTGATGTGCCATCCGGAAACCACGTCCCAGTCTGAGTGCGGACTCCGGGACGCACTTTCCGCCTGGGCCGCCATTGGGAAAGCGCGTCCCACCCTGCGTTGCCGTAGCGTTTGCTTAACGCCCGCGCCCTGCACAGAGTTCGATTCTCCGCGGGTTTGGGGTTCCGTTGATGCGGCGCATGGCAGGCTGAGATTCGATAACATCGCATCCGTTTTGAGTCGGAAGTTTGCGCGAAGAATCCGCGTATTTGCTTCGCAAATCCGCACCGGCTTCGGCCGCCTGCCGGCGTCCTCGCCCGCGGGCTAAAAACGCTTACGCGTTTTCTTTACGCCCGCGCCCTGCATAGAGTTCGATTCTCCGCGGTATCTGTAAGTAATAAAAAAGCAGGTAGAAACACTTCTCTACCTGCCTGTAACTATTGGTGGAGGCGCGGAGAATCGAACTCCGGTCCACGAAAGCCCCCTGATTGGCATCTCCAAGCTCAGTCGCTGGTTTTGTCTCGGACGCTTTGCGCGCGGCGACACGCTCGCGGCGTCCTAACCGGTTCGGTCTTAGCCTGCGCCATACCGATTACGTGCGCAGGAGCATTCCCCTAAAATGACGTCGCGCCGGTGTCGGGGAAATCACCGGGTTGACGCGCCGCTATAAACTAAGCAGCGAGAGCCATAGGCTCAAAAGAAGAGTTGTTGTCAATTCAATTTGACGGTACCCCTGTTTAACGAGGCGAGGAGACCTCGGCTTGCTTCCTCTCTCAGAGCTATCGTGTCGAAACCAGTCGCCCCCGAATGTCGGGAAAGTCTGGATGGCATTGGGCACGAGCACCCAACACCCGTCGACTTTTCAAGGAACATACGGGGCGAGCCCCGCTTGTGGAGTGTTATCTTACCACGTTCTGAAAGCGGACAGCTGTTCTATGCACGAGCTGTGAAGACCCCAATGTGCGCTGCACTTCGCACTTTTGTTACCGATCGCGTCACGTATATTTTCGCCAAGCACAATTGACCCTTCGAAAGGACCGTTATGGATACCAAGCAGCAACTCGTCAATGCCCTCGCAGGCCTGGGCTCAACAATTACCGAAGCTATGGATGTCATCGAAGGCTTTGTCCCCTGCGGACATCCCGCCCTCACGGTATCGAACGCACTCGTCGCGCTGGACGCTGACGATGATGCTACTCTCGCCCAGCAGCTTGAGACCGTCGAGGGCTTTATCGACCACGTGAGTGAGAACCGCGGCGTGTCCGCCTACCACGGCATCGAGGTCGAGCTCGCGAGCGCCAAAGCCGATCTGCTCGCAGCTATCCACGAGGTAGGCGCCCTTATGCAGACCGCAGGCGCCAAGAACACCCAGGTCAACGAGTGGGTCTACCGCAGCTTAGCCGCGCTCGACAGCTCCGACGAAAAGGCAGCCGAGCAGCTCGCGGAAAGTCCCGCCATCAAGGCCGAGCTTTTGTAAATAGCAGACGCGGGCCCCTTGGCGCATCGTCGTCCAAGAGGCCCGCAAACCGTTCGCGTCAACCGATAGCCGCGCCGCCGCGTTCGGCTAAAGCAAGAATCGGCATCATTTGACGAGGTGTCTTTGCTGCAAGATCGGCATGTTCGAGCAGTTTGCGATCGTTGGTCACCAAGTAATCGACCTGCGCGCGCTTGCACGCGACGAGTACCAAGTTGTCCTCGTAATCGCGATGGAGCATCAAATATTTGTCAGCTAGCCACAGATCGGATGTATCAGCGCCCACGGCCGTGGCGTTTTCGGTCATATTCCGAACAAACTCCAGCGCCGCATCGCCAATCGCGCGGGCAGAAGCCTCGTCGAGCGCTCCCCCGCTGGCAAGAACACTACGCTTCAGTTCGTGTTGGACAACGTACAGCACGTCCTTGGCGATATGCACCGGAAAGAACAGCAATGCCCCCGCCTCCGTCGCCTGCCCAATAAGCGCACGCGCGGCAAGCGACTCGGCATGGTCGACGCAAAACGAATCAACCCATACGTTGGTATCCACCATTATTTTGAGGGGAGCCCCGCTCACAGGATCATCCCCTTTTGGCGATAGCGCTCGTCCATGGCTTCGGAATAGATTGCGTCCCAATCGCGATCGTCGGACACGGGCGACGTAGCGATGCCCAAGTCCGCGTAAAGCTGATCCGCCGCCGCCCATGATGCGGCGAACGGCGTATCGGGCGCGATGGTCTGCTGCCGGTCATCGACGGCCGCAAGCACTTCCTCGCACTGCCCGCCACCCTGCGCGACCTTGGCCACCACCTTTTTGATGAGCTCGGGCAGTGACCCGCCCGAAAGCCGCAGCACCTCCTCGGCACGGTTCTTGACCTGGCGATCTACGCGAACGTTCACCTGCGCCATGCCGCTAACAGCACCCATCTCAACCTCACCTTCGACTCCTGCTATCTATGCTAGCATCACTATATATTGCTGCTAGCACATGGTCAAACGCAAAAGACCTGCATTCTGGCGGATGCAACACCGTCCGAATGCAGGCCATAAACTCAAGCAAAAACGCTAACGCAGATACGCTTTCGCGTTGCCCAAGCTGTACGCAATCGTCGAGCCGTTGTGCAGCAGCGATGACGCTTGCGGGGTAATCGCGCCGGTAATGCCCAGTGCCAGGAGCGCCGAGTTGGTGAGCATCACCTTAGAATAGGAGCTCGTCAGACGATCAACGAGGCCCTGGCTCATGCGGCGCAGACGCACGATCGCGGCAAGATCCGTATCGGTCAGGATGATATCGGCGACCTCCTTGGCGATGTCGCTTCCGCCACCCATGGCCAGACCCACGTCAGCCAAGCCGAGCGCCGGTGAGTCGTTGACGCCGTCGCCCACCATGGCAACATGGCGCCCCTCGCTCTTAATGCGCTCCACATAGGCGTACTTGTCCTCGGGCAGCAGTTCGGCCTTAAACTCGTCGACACCCGCCTCGCGCGCAATGCGCTCGGCCGTGCGCTCCGAATCGCCCGTAAGCATAACGACATGCTTGACGCCCAGCGCATGCAAGTCGGCAATGGCCTCGCGCACGCCGGGCTTGAGCGGATCCTCGATGCCGAGCACGCCCACGACCGTGCCGTCGACCGCCAGGTACAGCGGCGACAGGCCCTGCATCTGGGACTCGATTTGCTCCTTAATGTCGGCCTCGAGCTGCGCGCTCTCGTCCTCAAACACAAAGTGTGCCGAGCCGATAATCGCGCGACGCCCTTCAATGGACGAGGCGATGCCGTGCGCCACAATATACTCGACGGCAGCGTGACGCTCGCGGTGCTCGAGCCCGCGCTCGCGGGCGGCGTTGACCACGGCACGCGCCACCGGATGCGGGAAATGCTCCTCCAGGCAGGCAGAAAGGCGCAGGACCTCGTCCTCGCTCCAACCATCGGTCGTGAGCACGCAAGCTAGACGCGGCTGCGCCTCGGTGAGCGTGCCGGTCTTATCAAACACAATGGTATCGGCCTTGGCAAACGACTCAAAGTACTTCGCGCCCTTGACCATCACGCCCATCTTGGCAGCGTCGCTCATGGCAGTCATGACGGCAACGGAACTCGTGAGCTTGAGTGCACACGAGTAGTCGACCATCAGAGCCGCTGAGGTCTTGATGAGGCTGCGGGTGGTAAGCGCAACCAGGCCCGCGAGCAGGAAGTTCCACGGGACGATCTTGTTGGCAAGGTCTTCCATGTGCGACTGGCCCTCGGACTTGAGCGAGTCGGCCGCCTGCACGAGCGAGACGATCGAGCGCAGCTTGGTCTGAGCCGTGTTGGCGCGCACGCGCACCAAGATGCTGCCGTCCTCGACGACAGTTCCAGCAAACACATCGTCGCCTGCGCTGCGCTCGACGGCAAGCGGCTCGCCGGTCAGGGTCGCCTGGTTAACCATGGCGCTCCCCTGCTCAACCACACCGTCGATGCAGATGGACATGCCGGTGCGAACGGCGACCAAGTCGCCGGGCTCAAGCTCGGTGGCGGCAACGCTCACCTCAGTGTCGCCGACCACTTTTTGCGCCTTATCGGGCACATCGAGCAGCGAGTTGATGAGTTCGTTTTCGCTCATGGCGCGGGTGTAGTCCTCGAGCAGCTCGCCCACATTGAGCAGGAACATCGTCTGCCCCGCGGTATCGACATCACGTTTGACAAACGAGATACCGATGGCCGAAGCGTCGAGCACGGGAACGGTCAGACGCGGCTGCGAGAGCTCGTGGAGAGCGGCGCGCAAAAATGCCATGTAACCGGCCACGACAAAGATGGCACGCAGCGGCGTAGGCAGGAACCAGCGGCGCGCGTAGTGGGCACCGATAAGTGTGGCAAGATCCATGACGAGCTTGTGCTTGCGTGGCTCAAGCTGCATCACGTAACCCGTCTTTGCGTCGGCAATGGCCTGGGCATCGAGCGCACCCAGGGCGTCGAGCACGCCTGCACGACACTGCTCGTCATATTCGAGCGCCATCTGGCCAATACGGCCATAAACGCGCACCTTGTGCACGCCGTCGATATCGCCGCTGAGTTTAAGAAGTGCGTCGAGATCGCTCTCTGGCACAGGACCCGCCAATTGAAGACGGGTCCTGCCGGGGATCTCGCTAATAATCGAGAATCTCATAGTTTGTGCCCGGGAGCGTTACTCGGCTGCCTCGTCAGCAGCGGCCTCGCTCTGGGTGATGTAGGCAGCCTCGGCAACCATGTCGTCGACATTAGCCTTGGCCTGCTCGACCATGTCCTGATAGCAGTTCTTGACGCGCATACCGCACGCGATGCCCTGCACGCAGGCATTCTTTACCGGAGCGCTGGTGAGCAGTTTGATGCCGGCCGTGCCGAGCAGAAAACCGCCACCAACAAGCAGGGTGTTAAACGTGGACTTCTTCATGATGTCTCTCCCTTTTCCGCAACAACTGCGGCACGGTGCCTTAGCACCCGAGTAAACAAGTTTGCTCGAGCACACTTTTGGAAAATAGTTTAGTTTATCTAACTATTAAGTTCAACAAAGGTTAACTTTTTGGAAATCTTGAGGAGCGGAACAGCCGACTTCTGGCGATCCGCCTGCCGCAACGTACATCTCCAGCATCCAAGAAAGGCTCTCCCCCGACCCAACAAATCGAGGTCTAATACTTTTCCGCGAAGTGAACGAGTGAAATCGGACCCCCGAAACATCTGCATTTTTCGCCAGCAAAACCGCAGGAAAAACTCGACAAAACCGCAGGAAACAGAGCCAGAAAAGTGTTGATGTTTCAGGGGTCCAAAATAGGTCGTTCACTTCGCGGAAAAGTATTCACCTTCGTTTTCAACATCCATAAAGAATGAGGGCGTCAACGGCGCCCTCATTCACTCTATTCCATTCAGCCCACCTGACCCGAACGGCCGAGTCGTCACGGAACCGAGGGGCCGGGCGCAGGGCCTTGCCTCTCAATGAGTTCCGCACGAACAGGAGGCGCCAGTGGCGCCTCCGTCGTGAGTCAGGACTGTCCGAAATTGAGAGGCAAGGCCCTGCGCCCGGTCCCTCGGTTCCCGCTTACGAGAGCGACGTTCTCAGCAACTCGTTGAAGAGCTTCGGGTTGCCCTTGCCGCGGCTCGCCTTCATGCACTGGCCCACCAAAAAGCCGATAACCTTCTGGTTGCCGTCACGATATTGCTGCGCCTGATCGGCACAGTTTGCCAGCACCTCGTCCACGATCGGCTGCAGCGCGCCGGCATCGCTCACCTGACGCATACCGCGCTCGTCAACGATCTTGTTGGGGTCGTCGCCGGTCTGGGCCATGGCCTCAAAGACCTCGTGCGCCTGGTTGGAGCTGATGACATCGGTCGCCAGCAGCTTGGCAAGAGCTGCCACCTGAGCCGGCGCGATGCCGGACTCGGCGAGCGACACGCCTGCGCCCTTAAGGTAGGCGATCATCTCGTTCACCAGCAGGTTTGCGACCGTCTGGGCCTCCTTGCCGGCCATACCGGCAGCAGCGGCCTCAAAGAACTCGGCAAACTCCGGGTCGCCGGCGATCTGCTCGGCATCGGCCGCCTTAATACCAAAGTCGGCCTCAAAGCGAACGCGCTTGGCGTCGGGCAGCTCGGGAATCTCGCCACGGCAACGGTCGATAAACTCGTCGTCCAGGTCGAACGGCGCCAGGTCGGGATCGGGGAACAGACGATAGTCGTCTGCCGTCTCCTTCACACGCATGACCACGGTGCGCTTGCGGCTGGGCTCCCAGTGGCGGGTCTCCTGGTAGATGATGCCGCCCTCCTCGAGCACCTCGGCCTGACGGCAAATCTCGTAAGCAAGGCCGTCGTGCAGGCTCTTAAACGAGTTGAGGTTCTTGAGCTCGGTCTTGGTGCCCAGCTTGGTCTCGCCGCGGCGGCGCAGCGACACATTGCCGTCGCAGCGCATGGAGCCCTTCTCCATGGAGCAGTCGGAAATGCCCAGCGTCACAAAAATGCGACGGAGCTTTTCCATAAACAGACGCGCTTCCTCGGGCGTGCGCAGGTCGGGCTCGGTAACGAGCTCAATCAGCGGTGTGCCGCAGCGGTTGTAGTCGACGAGCGACTCGGCCGCGGCGGTAATGCGGCCCTCGGCGCCGCCCACGTGGACCATCTTGGCGGCGTCCTCTTCCATATGGATGCGCAGGATGCGGATGGGCACCGTGTAGGAACCGTCCTCGCGACGCTCGGGCATCTGCAGGCTGGACGCGTCATAGCTGGCCAGGTGGCCGGCGCGCTGATTGCCCTCGCGCATGGTCGACGTCATGGACGTGGACAGGCCCTCGGCGTTGGCCGAAGCGCTCGCCAGGCTCTGGGCCTCGGCCTCGCCAAATGCGCAGTCGGGGCGCTCGGCGGCACCGCGACCGGTCACATCCAGATCCAGATGGCCGTACATGGCAAAGGCGACCGGACCCTGCGTGGTCTGGAAGTTCTTGGCCATGTCGGGATAGAAGTAGTGCTTGCGGTAGAACATCGAGTGACGCTGGATCTCGCAGTTGGTGGCGAGACCCGCTTTGACGATGCTCTCGATGGCGCGCTTGTTGGGCACCGGCAGGGCGCCGGGCAGGCCCAGGCACACCGGGCACACGTTGGCGTTGGGCTCGTCATCGTGGCTGAGCTTGCAGTTGCAGAACATCTTGGTATCGAGTGCGGTGAGCTCGGTATGGATCTCCAGGCCGATCACGGCCTCCCAATCCTGCAGGACCTCGGAAAGCTCCTTCATTACAGCTCGCCTCCCTTCCCGGCAAAATCAGGCGCGACGGAAAGCGCGGGCGCACCCGTGGCGGCATCGGCAAAGCCGCGCTCCAGGGCGCGGGCAAACGTGAGCAGCTGACGGTCCTTAAACGCCGGGCCCACCAGCTGGGCAGAAACGGGCAGCTGAGTATCCTCGCCCAGGCCCAGCGGCACCGAGATACCACCGTTGCCGCAAATGTTGAGCGAGATGGTGTACAGGTCCGAAAGGTACATCTGCGTTGGATCGCTGATCTCGCCAAACTTAAAGGCCGTGCGCGGCGAGGCGGGCATGAGGATGGTGTCCACCTTGGCATACGCGGCGTCGTAGTCCTGCGTGATGAGCGTGCGGGCCTTTTGCGCGGCGTAGTAGTACTTGTCGTACACGCCCGAGCTCAGCAGGTAGGCGCCGAGCATCTGACGGCGCTTGGCCTCGGCGCCAAAGCCATGGGCGCGCGAGAGCGAGCTCTGGTCGGACAGGTTGGCGCAGCCCTCCTCCTGATAGCCGTAGCGAATGCCATCGAAGCGGGCCAGGTTGGAGAACGCCTCGGCCGGGCCGATGACGTAGTAGGCGGCGATGGCGGCGTCCAGGTGTGGCAGGTCGACCTCGACCAGCTCGGCACCCTGGTTCTGCAGCTCCTGGGCGGCGCGCTGAACAGCGGCCTTGACCTCGGGCGTCAAGCCCTCGGCCTCCATAAACGCGGGGATGATGCCCACGCGCTTGCCCTCGATGCTGTCGTTGAGATGCTCGGTGAAGTCGACGGCGCAATCCTGGCTGGTGCAGTCGTACGGATCGTGGCCCGCGCCGGTAAGCGCGTTCATGGCCAGCGCGACATCCTCGACCGTGCGGCCAAAGGGGCCCACCTGGTCGAGCGACGAGCCAAAGGCGACCACGCCGTAACGGCTCACGGCGCCATACGTGGGCTTAAAGCCCACCACGCCGCACAGCGACGCCGGCTGGCGAATGGAGCCGCCGGTGTCCGAGCCCAGCGAGAGCGCGACCTCGCCCGCGGCGACGGCGGCAGCGGAGCCGCCCGAGGAGCCGCCGGGCACGCGTTCGGTATCCCAAGGGTTGTTGGTGCGGTGGAACGCCGAGCTCTCGGTAGAGCTGCCAAAGGCAAACTCGTCCATGTTGGCCTTGCCCATAGGCAGGCAGCCGGCATCGAGCATGCGCTGGACGCAGGTGGCGGTGTAGACGCTCTGATAGTCCCCGAGCATGCGGGAGGCGCAGGTGGTGCGCGTGCCCACAAGGTTCATGTTGTCCTTGATGGCCAGCGGCACGCCCGCGAGCGGGGGCAGCGGCTTGCCTGCGGCACGGTCGGCATCCACGCGCGCGGCGGCCTCGAGCGCCAGCTCGGGCGCCACCTGCAGGAATGCCTGGACCCCGCCCTCGCGCGCCTCGATGGCGGCAAGGGAGGCCTTGGCCACCTCGGTAGCGGTAAAGTCGCCGGCGGCAACACCCGCGGCGATCTGGGCGGCGGTAAGGGAATCGAAGCTCTGTGCCATTACTCGCTCTCCCCCTCTCCCAAAATGGACGGCACACGGAAGTAGCGGTCGCGCGCGCTGCCGGCGTTTTCGAGCGCAACGTCGAGCGGCAGGTCGCGCTCGGGCTCGCGCAGGTCATCGCCCATCACGTTGGACAGGCTTCCGATAGGATGGAACGTGGGCTCCACGTCGGGCAAGTCATATTGCAAGACGGGCTCGAGCATCTGGACGGCGTCGTTCATATAGGACGTCATCTGGGCGAGCTCGTCATCGGTCAGTGCGATCTTTGCGTACTCGGCGATGCCGCGCACGTTTTTCTCGCTGAGTGCCATAGGCGCTCCCTTCCGCATAACAGTTAAACCGCTCTAGTATACAAGGCAACGCCGGCTTGGAGCAGGCGCTTTACCCAAATGCAGCGAAAACGTAACGAGGGCGGCGGGTTGATGCAAAAACCGCCACAAAGGCGCCTGTCCCCTTTGTGGTGGTTCTGAATGATGCCCTATGCCGAGGCCTTTGCCTTGCGGCGCTTGCGGACCGCGTGGATCGCGATGTCCAGCAGCAACAGCACAATGGCCACGACCACGATGAGCACGGCAAACTCGCGCTTGCCCCAGTGGCGGCCGGCCAGCGACTTTTGCTTGTCGACGTCCTTCTTGTTGTACTTGGTGCGCACGCAGTGCACCAGCAGGCGATGGTCATTCACGCCGTAGGGCGTACAGGTGACGAGCGTCACCTTGTCGGCGCCGGGCTCGATGGTCAGCGACTCCATCTCCTCGGGCAGCACCACCTCGGAGTCCACCATCTTATAGGCGAGCGTCTTGTTCATGGTGTGCAGCAGCACCAGGTCGCCGGGCTCCAGCGAGTGGATGTCGTCGAACATGCTCAGGTTGCGCATGCCCGAGTGCGCGGTGAGCACGCAATGCGTCGAGGTACCGCCCACCGGTAGGCTCGTGCCCTCCAGGTGGCCGACGCCCGCCATGAGGACTTCCTCGCTCGTGCCGTGGTAGATGGGCATGCTCACGTCGATGGAGGGGATCTCGACCCAGCTCATCATGGGGTCGCGGTCGAAGATGAGCTGCTGGTCGTAGGGCTCGATCTGGTCGGCGGGGAGCTCGGTAGCCTCGCCCGCCAGCTGCTCGTTAAAGGAGCGCGCCTGGAGCAGGATGCGCTCGCGCTCCTCGGCAGACAGCGCGTCCACGGTGCTGGACACCGTGCTGATCTGGTTGAACACGCCCGAGGCCTCGAGCCGGTCCAAGATCCACGGCCAGGTCATAAGGCCCACGCCGATAAGGATGATGACGATGGTGATGAGCCGGTCGGCCCAGCGCGGCAGCCGCTTGCGGCGGCGCTTGGACTTGGGTTTTGGTTGAGGTTTGGGCTGAGGGCTTGAGCCACCGTTGGCCTCGGCGTTATTGCCCTTCATATGTTTGGCGCCCTGCACCATCGCCGGTCACTCCTCTACAACTCAAGTTGTCTAAACAAATAATAGCCGATTAGCGAGCTTCCTCGCCGGACAACGCAGCCTGTCAGCATTGCGCAACGCGAGTATGGGCCCGCATTTGAGTTTTCAAAATGTCCCGGATCGGCGGGGCGATTCGGGATACAATGTCAATAGGAAACGACGCATCCCGCGTAAGTACTTAGGAGCGCGGGCGACCAGTTTCCGACGTTGTTAAATGCCCGGGCTCCGAACCCCGGGCATTCTTATTTGCGCTTGTTGCGGCGCAAATGCCTTCTACCGTCCGCACCGCGCGTGCGCCTACGGACCTTAAACCGAACCTCATACGAGTCAAGAAACGCGATGACGAACGTGCCCACCGCCGCGAGGGCGGCGAGCGCGTTAAGGAATTTCAGCATTTGGGGACCTCCGATCGAGTCGTCGGCCGCCCGCGCACGGAATGCGTCGCAAAGCCATTTTACTGCGAGTGCATGCACCCACAGCTGGTCAACGCAATAATTGCAAACATCTGTTCGATAGTCATACGCTCGATCCATCGGGCAATGGAACCTGGCTGCGTTATCCAAAAAAACGGGGCAAACTCCAGTGCGGAGTCTGCCCCGAAAAGAGAATGGCAAAGCAAGAACGTAGATGGACGAAAAAAGTGTCCGCAAGTCTCATGGCCATCACATTCCACCCGCCAAAGGGATGGGTGAACGAGCGTTACTCCTGCTCGGACTCCTCAGCCTGCTTACGGCTACGAATGAGATGCGCCACGCCAATGCACAGCACCGCGCCGCCAGCGATCCAAGTGAAGGTCACGCCATTGAGACCGGTCAGCGGGAGACCGGAGCCCTGCTTGTTTTTGACAATCAAAGCAGCAGTACCGTTGTCCGTGTTGGTCGTGTCAACCTCGACCAAATTGGAACCCGCGGTGCTCGTCTTGACCGTGAGCTTGTTTTCTCCCACGCCCTCTGCATTGTTGAGGCCAGTGGCTTTGATGGTGAAGGTGAAATCGGGGATGGTGTTGTAGCCGGCGAGCGTATGGGTTTCCTTGACGGTGTAGGTGCCGGCATCGAGGCCCTTGACGTTAATCTCGCCGGAGTCGGTGGTCGTGAACTCATAAGGCTCCTTATCGAGGGAGCCATTATCCTGGACATACATGCCCTTGGATGTAGTATCGTCGGGATTAGTGGCACAGATGGTGAACTTTACGCCGGCAAGTGCCTTACTCTCATCAGTCGCGTCCTTCTTGACGAGCTTGAGCGCATAGGTGTAGTCGCGCACGGTGTCGGACACAGACTCACCCTTGGTATCGTGGCCAGGGTTGTTGGAGTAGATGAGCTTGACGGTGTTGGAGTTGCCCGTGCCACCGACAACAACATGCTGGGACATCTTCGGGTCGAGCTTGGCGCTGTACGTGACAATGACCCTTGTGTTTTCGCCGACAGGGACATCGGCCGCCTTGGCGGCAGCCTTAAGATCTTCAAACTTTACGCTCAAGACCGTCTTGCCATTTGAATCGGGATCAGACACGGTCACAGAAGTAGGCGTAATCTGAGTCTTATCAATCACGACCTTGACAGAGGACTCATCAACAGTCAAACCGGCAGACAGCTCATCGTAGAACTCATAATAGTAGGTGCCGAACGTGTCGACATTGTTTGCAACCGTGCCGGTCAGCTTGTACTGAACGGTCTGACCCATCTGGGAGTCCGCCTTGACCTCCCAATCGACGCCATTAGCATCGTCCTTGATCTGCTTCGTCACGGTCGGGATGCCCGTCTTCTCGGTAACGCTCACTGCGCCGCCGCCCACGACCGCAAAGATCGGCGAGGTACCGGTCTGCTTCTCTTTCGTATTGAGCGAGTCGGTATCGGTTATGAACAGGTAGTAGCCGGCGCTCGTAGTGGTGAAAGTGCAACCGGCAGCAAAGGAATTGCCCGTAGCGGTAACATTCTTCTCTACAGCCAAGGCAATCTTGTTAAGGATGCTGCCCTGCGGCAAACTCGTGGTATCAGTGGTATCAGTGATCTTGGAAAGGTAGTCGGCAACATCAGAAGCGGTCGAGTCTTTGGTAATTCCAGTGGCTTTATTATTAACAAGCTCGTCCAGGACCGCAGTCCTTGCGGCAGGACTCGCCCACTCAACGTTGGACGTAACCTTACCGGACTTTCCGTCCATAACGTCAGCAGTAAAAATCTGATACGCCTTGAACGAAGTGGGGCCATTGTCCGCGTCCTGGTTAATCGTGAGCGAATAGCTGGGGGCGGCACCCTCCTCAGCAAACGCCATGGTCACCGGGGCCATCACGCCGCCGAAGCTCAGCGCTGCCGTGAGGCCGGCGGTTACTGCCAGGCGTGCGATGTTCTTGTTCATGCTCATCTTCTTTTCCTCCGTTTTCCGGTTGGTTCTCATTCGATCGATCATCATCTGTCTGTGTCTTAGCATCTGCTTCGCTACGTCTCGCCCCGCTCTCTGTGGGGCTGCCAGCTACTCTTTATGGCTGCCACCTCCCCGCTTGATCAGGAGCGCGACCACGATCAGTGCAGCTCCGGCGACCGCTGCGGCGGCCACGGCGTACATTGCCATATCGCCAGTCAAGGGCATAAAGCCTCCGGTGGTAATGCTAGGGGGTGTGCCGGTGGGCGTATTAATGATCGACGCCTCCAGGCTGCCCGTCGACCCGTCCGCGCTGTCGGCGCGCAGGGGCGACTCGGCCGTGATGGTGAGCTTGGGCTTGGCGGCGGCCACCTGGTCGACATCCAGGCCCTCGGCCTTGACCGTCACGGAGCGCGTGCCCTCAAAGGCGGTGTAGCCCTTGGGCGCCTTGAGCTCGCGGACCTCCAGCTTGCCCGAGTCCACGCCCGAGACGGTCACGCGGCCGTCCTCACCCGTGGTGACGGTGGCCTTGCCCTCCGCATCCCACGTGCCGCCGGCCGCCAGCTTGCGGCCGCGGTCGTCGGCGATGCTCAGGACCGCCCCAGCAAGCGGCTTGTCGCCGTCGCTGCCGCGCTTGGTGAGCGCGAGATCCCAGGTGTAGGCGCACGCGTCGTCGCTCGGCGTGCGGGTGAGGCCGGCGTCGCCCGACTGGTCGGCGAGGGGCGAGCGCGGGTAGCGAAGGTAGGCCTCGTTGGGGTTGCCCTTCGCGATGCCGTGGCTGCATGCGCTGTTGAGCGGCGCGTTGTACACGGCGACCACGCGGGCGCCAGCGGTGAAGGCGTCGGCCCCGCCGAGCGCGGCGATCAGGTCGCCGGTGCACACGGTGAAGGTCTTACCGTCGGCCGCTACCTTGGTGGCGCACTGGGCCGTGATGTCGGTCCAGCCCTTCGCGGGCTCGGTGCCGGCGCGCCCGTCCTTGCCGGCCGAGACGGCGCCGAAGCCACCGTCCGCGCCCGCCGCCACGTACACGCGCATGCTCGCGGCGACCTTGGAGGGGTCGAGCCCCGCGCTCATGGTGTCGACGAACTGCACCGCATAGGTGTCGTAGGCGGTGAGCCCCGCGGGAACCGTGGCAGAGAGGCGCCAGTACAGGTCGTCGGCGACCGTGGCGTCGGCGGCCTTCTGCCATGCGGCGGTGCTGTCCTCCAGCACGTGCTTGGACACCTTAGGCGTCGCTGCCTTGGGCTTGACGGTGACGGCGCCGCCGCCCACCAGGGCCATGATCGGCGCGGTGCCGGCCTCGTTCTGGGCGATGGCGTCGTCGTCGGCAACGATGAGCCAGTAGCCACAGGGTAGCTCGGCCGCCCTGCCCGCGTTAAGGGCCACGGACACGGCACCAGAGCTCTGGAGGGAACGAGCGAGCTGTGCGCTCAGCGCGCTCGTAAGGTGGGAATCGGCGTTGAGCCACTCGGCAGCTTCCTGCGCAGTGGTCTGGGATTTGGGCATGCCGGCGCTGTGCAACACAGGCAGCGCGGCGTCGCGGGCGGCGTCGCTTGCCCAAACAAGGTCGGTGGCGATCTTGGCGTCGTTGTCGCCGTCGACGACGTTGGCGCTAAAGATCTGGTGGGCGTCGTAGCTGCTCGCCACGGTGCCGCTCACCGTGATGGAACCGGTCGAGGTCGGCGCGGCCTGCGCGGATGCGGGGAACACAACCGCGCAGGTGCCGATCACGAGGGCAAGCAGCGCAAACAAGATCGGGAAGGAGCAAACTTTCTTATTCACGACGCTCACCTCCCTTCGCATTCGCCTTGCGACGAATGTGCATCCAGGCCGCAGCAGCACAAAGCACCGCCGCGCCGGCAAGGTACGTCAGAGTGACGCCCGACATACCAGAAAGGGGCAAAGAGGTTAAGTAGGTGTTGGTGAAGGTGGGAAGGCTTTGGCCAGTGTTGGCATCCTCACCGTATTTACACGGATCCTGCTTATTCGCAGGGATTTCCTTGCCTTTGGCATCGACGATCTTGGTATAGGTCACATCGCACTTGATCGTCCTATCTGACTGATCAGTTGCATTGACCGTAATCTTGTAAACCGACATGTCGTACTTGTAGTTCGTGAACGGTGCGGTCGGCGGCTGTTCGCGGACGTAATAGGTGAAGGTATTGCTTGCACCACGGCCGGTGGAGTCAGACTCGAGCTTGTTTAGCTTATCGAGTGTGTACTCAATCTTGTCGACGAAGCTCAGGGTCTGGGACTTCTTGTCGCCAGCCTTCGTATTAACCGTCTTAGCGTTATTAAAGTCCTCGTTATCCGCAAACTCGAGCGTAAACTCTTTCATCTCGCCACCCTTAACGACCTTAGTCGCCTTAGGAGTCCAGGAGCCAGTAGAGGTGTACGGCACGATTTTGTTGGTAAAGGCAGGGTTATTGCTACTGTTACCGAGATTCACCGTAGCTGTCGTGCAATCATTCGAGTAATCAACAGAATAACTTCCGGAATTTAGTTCCTGAAAACCGCTGTCCTTCTCGCCTTTTTTATAGACGATTACTCCAGTTACCTTGTAATACTTAATAGGAATCGACATGAGGTATTCAGTCTTATATGAACTGCTATCAACAGTTACCACCATCTTGTAAATGGTTTCATCGAATCTGGTGCCCATCTCGTTTTCGCCGCTGACAGGTTCCTCAACTAGATAGAAGACGTACTGCCCCGAAGAATAGTCCTTGCCAGAGTCAAAGGTGATACTGCCGTCCGGTTTAACGGTCGCTTCGCCTGCAACACTGCAATCGCCCATGTCAAACGTGCGGTCATCTTTCCAAGTAGGCGCTTTATCACCGACCTGACGCAGCAACTTAAACTTGTAATTGTGTCCTTTAAGACTTGTCGGCTGCCCGTTCGCGCCCATAAGCACCTTAGTGGCATGGAGCTCCATGTTCGGATAAACATCCAGCCCCGTAACATCACCGACAACAAGATCGCCGTTGGTCATGATGCCGCCACCGTGGGTGTAGGAATAGTTGCCACTGATAATGGTCGTAGCCGCTGTCTGCGCCTTTCCCATGGCATCGGCAGTCGGATGGGCCTCAAGACCGAACATGTACTTGGCCTCGGCGCCGCCATTTGGGTCAATGGTGATCTTCTCGCCATCGCAAGTGCCCTGCCAACCAGCCGAGTCGCCACCGAGCATCTTGCCAAGAACGACTGCAACCGTATTTTGGCTGTCGTTCTTGCGTACCAAGAAGAAATCCTTATGACCGGCTTCTTTGAAGGTTGGGGTAATGTAATCAGAATTTTTGTCCTGATCCTTATCATGACCACCAGCAGAGACGTGCTCACCATCATGATCCGTATTGTTGTAGATTGCGGCACCATTTGAGTGCGAAACAATTGTCTCGCCCGTAGGGCAGGCACCGATGCCACCACCCCAGCCGCCGGCCTCATTATCAGTAATCAGCGTCCTTACGATGTTAAGCTTGCCGCCCTTTTGGACAAAGACGCCACCACCGCCCCAGTCGCCACCACGATTCTGACCCGTCATCGTTTTGTTGTTCGTAATGTAAATCTTGCTGTTCTCACCAGCGCAAATTGTTGCATTCGTGCCAACATTGTCGCCACCTTCGCCGCCTGCGACACGTAGACCGCCGCCCTCGGCGTTATCGGATTCGTTGCCGGCAATCGTGCCGCCAGTCATTTCAAAGCTAATGTTCTTGCCGTTGTTCTTACTGTAGAAACCTGCGTAGACGCCGCCGCCAGCCTCACGGGAATAGTTAGCCGTAACGAAACCACTCGTTATGCTGAGCTTGCCACCGTGTGTGCATGCAATGCCGCCGCCACCGAGCAGACCATTGTTGAAAAGATTACTGTCAGTGATACGATCGTCAGCTCGGTTGTTTGTTATACAGGCAGAGCCGCTAATGGTAACGTTTGCGCCCTTGGTATAAACACCGCCACCGTAGCCACCGTCGCCGGTGTCGTCACCATTGTTGATGGGATTTCCATACGTAGCGTTGCCAGAGATAATTCCGCCTGCAAGATTCAGGGTGGCTCCAAAGTTAGCAAAGACGCCGCCGCCAGCAGCCGCCTTGTTTCCCGCAACCACACCGCCTGTCATTTCGAGCTTGGGATTCGTGCCCGCTATGCACAGGCCACCGCCCCAGCCGCCGCCGTTGCCGTTGGTGACGTAACCGCCCGCGATTTTGACCGTACCCTCGGAATAAATCACATGGCCGTCGGGGCTCAGGTTGGCAGCCGTGGTAATCATGCCGCCCTTGAGATCGAGCGTGCAGCCCGCTTCAACGTTGACCACATACTTTACGGAACCTCTGTCCGACGCCGCATCGATAGCGCCAAAGCCTGTAACGACATGCCTGTACGTAGTCTCGGTGGTGCCAAGTCCATCTGTCTTGGGCGTGCTCTTAGTCTCATAGTAAGTAAGACTCTTAGGAGTGCCGTTATTAGAGCTGCTTCCCTTTTCCCACTCCATACTCGCAAGCTGACCCGCCGGCGTATTGGCCGTATCGACCGAACTTGATGCATCTATTGTTGTTTGGCCTAAATCCTCGATAGTGAGCGTGGCTTTGTTTTCGACCACAAAGAAGGAGTCTAAGCCGCCAGAACGGTTACAGAGCATGTTGCCGTTAAGATCGATGGTGGTGTCTTTGTTGATAGTGATCTGCTTATCCGAATAGGCATAATCCGTCAGTCGGAACTTGCCGCCATTGGTAAACTTCCCAGCAACATCGTCGCTTACCTCGGTATAGCCATCGGCACTGACGGGAGCGATAGCGTTTTCATCGTTATTATCATCATCCGCAGGCTGTGCGTCGGAAGGCTGCGTGTCACCCTCGACCTTCGTGTCGTCGGACGGCAGGCCTGCGGCAGCGGCGTCTTCGCTCGCGCCATTCTCGGCATCGTCGCTATTCTGGTTTTCGGTATCACCGTTGTTGGTGTTGTCCACACCAGTAGACTCACTTGAGGAATCCCCCGTCACAGTTTCTTCAGTAGAAACCGTCTGGGCATCGTTGGCAATGGCCTGCGAGATCGGAGGCATGACGAGCGACAGTACCAGGCTCAAAACGGAGGCTCCGCACAAAACGCCTGCCAGTACACGGCGCGTCGCTTTTTTACTCTGCTTAGATTTGTCTGAATTCGCTTTCATCGATGTCTCCTCCCCAAGAGACTGCGATCTTGCTCTTTCACTATCAAACGTATCTGCGCAATCTGTAATTGCGCACGTTTAATGTACAAATTTTAACGATTGTTTAGACATCTGAGCAACAAAACCGACATTTTTGTAGCGGATTCTCAATTCTCTTGACATTTGCTCAGATTTACCTTCGTTTATTCGCTATCTATTTTTTGTTTCTACTGGTAATTTAGTTGCACATCATTTTTTAATGGCATTAGATTTTTTGCACAAATTTTTGCTCAAGAGCAAACATCCCGCTCACGGTCGAAAATTGACCGTGAGCAGTAGATCATTAACCGGAAGGAATATCCTTCCAAACTGATAAGAATATCTTTAACTCATCGGTGGTTAGAAGCGTGATGTTCAGACACCTATATTTGAATTTGCGCGCAGATTTTCGGTATCAATTCGCCTAAGTCGCCTGAGGCCACCACAAAGGCACCTGTCCCCTTTGTGGTGATTCTGCTCCAACGCTACAGCAGATGTTCCTCGATAAAGATCGCGATGCCGTCTTTGTCGTTGCTCGCGGTTACAAAGTCGGCGGCGGCACGGGTGGCATCGCTGCCGTTTGCCATGGCCACACCCACGCCGGCGTCAGCCACCATGCAGGTGTCGTTGTCCGCATCGCCAAACACGCAGATGTTCTGAAGCTCCATGTCGTTGAGCTCTGCCACGCGCACAAGGCCGCGCGTCTTGGACACGCGCGGATCCATGAATTCGTAGAGTCGCTGCGTGGTCTGTAGAGCAGCCGCCTTAACGGCGCCGTCGGCGAACGTCGACGCCCGCTCGATGACCTGCGGCATCGCCTCGGGCGCCATGGTAAACATCACCTTGGGCTGCGGCTCGCGCAAAAACTCGGCAAAGTCGACCACCTTGTAGGGAACGCCGTCGACACGCGACAGGTGCTCGACGCACGCATTGCTCTCGGGCACATAGAGCACGCCGTCCCGAGGGCAAACGGGCGTTGCCGGCAGATCTGCCATGTGCTCGCAGATGCGCGCGACGGTCTCGCCCGGCAGCGGGTAGCTCAGCTCGTTGATGCCGTGCGCACGGTCGACGACCTCGGCGCCACCGCAGCCCACCAGCACGTCCACCAGGCCTTCAATGCCCCAGAGCTCGTACATGGCCTCGGTCGCGTGGGCGTCGCGCCCGGTGCACAGGCCAAAGAGTACGCCGCGCTCGCGCAGGGCGTGGATCGCCGCCACCGTGCGCGGGGACACCGTGTGCTGGCTCGTGAGCAGCGTGCCGTCGATATCGCAGAACACGGCTTTGATGTGGCTGAAGGTGGTGTCCATGGGGGCCTTTCTGGGTTGCGCGGCGGTGCCGAATGTGGTCGGAAATGGTGTCCATGGTATACCAAGGCACAGGCGCGGCCCCTCAAAGCAAAAACCACCCACAAAGGTACCTGGCCACTTTGTGGTGGCCGGACTCGCAGGATGGCCCGGCCCGGGGCGCAAACCATCACAACATTCGACGTTATTCGGCAAAATCGCGATTTTCGCTGGATGTTGTGATGGTTTTACTGCCTTATAGAACGATCGAAATGCCAGCGACCAAACAGCAGCAACGCCACGGGAACCGCCGTCACGACCATACCCGCCCCTACGAGCGTCTGCTGCACACCAAACGTCGCCGCCAGCCAAGGGGCAATCGCCAGCGGGGCCACGCCGGCGAACATGTTGCCAAAGCCCATGACCGAGTTGACGCGACCGAGTTGCTCGAGCGGAGCCGTCGTTTGCACGATAGTGTTGTGGAGCGGGTTGACGACGCCCCAGGCCACACCCAGGACAATCTGGCCGATAAGGGCCACGCCCACGTACGGTGTCCCCACATAAATCAGACTTCCCACGCCCACGGACATGAGTGCCACGAGCAGCGTTTTGAAGCTGACGAAGCGCGGCGGCAAGCGGAGCGCAACCACGGCGCCCAGCACCGCGCCCACACCGCTGGCCGACGAGAGCCAGCCCATCCATTCGACACCGACGTGCAGGACATCGCGGTAGAAGAACGACTCCAGCGGATCGAAGGCACCGTAGCCAAAGTTCGAGAGGAAGATGATGCAGAACAGCAAGGCGAGGATACTGTTGGTGAAGACTGTCTTGATGCTTGTCGCGAAGGTGACGCGGGCGAACGTGCTGGGGTTGGAGCTTTGTCCCACACGCTCCCCTTCCTCTGCCGAATCGGTATCCGCATGCCCGGCGACATGACTGGTCTGCGGCCTAAATCCCCAACCGGCGACGAGCGCCAGCACTGTAAAGAGCATCATGAGCACAAACACCGCGCGCGACGACGCAGCAGCCGCGACAAAGCCACCCAACGTGGGTCCGACGATAATACTCACGTTTGAGAACATGGCGATGGCGGAGTTGATGTCTTTGAGCTCGACGGGATCATCGGTGAGGTAGGCCGGATAGGATGTGGCGATGGGCTGGGCGAACCCCATCACGAAGCCCAGGAGCACCGCGCCGAGCAGGACGATACCGGTCGCGCTGCCAAAAACGAGGATCGCCGCGCCGGTTGCCAGCGTGCCCACGATGCTCAGCAAGAAATGACGGCGCGGGCCCCAGGCGTCGAGCGCCGCGCCACCCGCAAAGGATCCCAAGATCACGAATACGTTCATAAAGAGGACGGCCAGCGATGTCGCCACGACCGAGGCATCGTCCGCATAGGTGAGCGTTCCGATGACGCCGATAAAGTAGCTGGTCTGAAAACCGGTGTAGATGAGGAAGCGCATCGCAACCAGGCGCCTGGCCTGCATGGATAGCGATGGTTGGGGCTTTGAGAAAAGAGAGACGAGCATAGAGACTCCTTGTTTCATACGAATACGGGCGGCGGGCATTCGCCACCGTCTGTCAAATCAATCTATCCGCATGAAACATTAAGGACGCATCAAGCCCCTTCTCTCCGTTTTTCGCCCGTCATGAACTACTTGGTAGATTGTAAGGCATGTCCCAAGAATCTACCAAAGCAAAAACCACCACAAAGGTGCCTGGCCCCTTTGTGGTGGAAATGACGTTTGCCCATATAAAACCTGCCAAAAGAAACCTGTCCCTATTTGGCAGGTTTTAGGCCAGATGATCTTGGATGAGGTCGCAGATGGCTCGGGCGTCGTTGATGTTGATGGCTCGGGTCGCAAAACCGGCGTCGAATGCCTGGCGTGCCAGGGCCTCGTTGCAGGCAAGGGCCAGCGTGCGACCGTCGACCAGGTCGAGCGAGCTCTTGCCGCGCAGGCGATCCACACCCGACCGCGCGACCACGATATTGTCGAAGCCCTCGGTCTTGTAACCCTCGATGATCACCACGTCGACATCGTTGTAGCGCGACAACAGCTCGCGCGCGGGCATCTCGTCCTCCTCGCGCGTGTCGGCGTACTCCGCCCAGCGCGTGGCGCAGATGAGGCCCACGTGCTTGGATCCGGCTTGGTGATGGCGCCAGGTGTCCTTAGCGGGCACGTCGATGTCGAAACCGTGGTGCCCGTGATGCTTGAGCGAACCCACGCGCAGGCCGCGGCGGGTGAGCTCGGCGATAACCTTCTCGACGAGCGTGGTCTTGCCCGAGTTTTGATAGCCGATAAACGCGATCGCGGGGACGGCCGGTGCCGGAGCTGCGGGCGCGACGGCGACGGGTACGCTCGCGGGTGCGTCGTCCGCGGCTCCCACGACCCCAGTAGCAGCGGCCTGGCGCTCTGCGCGGTCCCACACGCCCGAGCGGCCGCCTTCCTTGTGCAGCAAGCGAACGTCAACAATCTCCATGCCGCGATCGACCGCCTTGCACATGTCATAGATGGTCAGGCACGCGGCGCTCGCGCCGGTCAACGCCTCCATCTCGATACCCGTCTTGCCCGTCACGCCGGCCGTGACCAGCACGTGAAAGCCAACCTGCCCGTCCGCGCGCGCCGGCGTCCAGCCCTCGGGCACGTCCTCGGCCGGCGTCCCCGCCGCAGCGATGGGCGCAATGTCGCACTTGCTCTTGGTAATGAGCAACGGATGGCACATGGGGATGATGTCGCTCGTGCGCTTGATGGCCATGATGCCCGCCACGCGTGCGCAGGCAAGCACATCGCCCTTTTTGGCGCGGTCCTGCAGCACCATGGCTTGCGTCTCGGGATGCATGAGGATGGTGCCCTCGGCGATGGCAATGCGATGGGTCTCGGCCTTGTCGGACACGTCGACCATACGTACCTCGCCCTTGGCGTCCACGTGCGTCAGCTCGTCGCGACGGGCGTCACGGGCGGGCTCGGTGGCAGCGCTGGCAGTCGGCTGCGCTGACGCGTCGGCGTTGCCAGCATTCGCCGCAGCCGTGGCTTTGTGGGCAGACATCGCGGCCCTGCGAGCGGCCTTGGTGGCATCGGCGTACCTGCTCTTGGCCATATGATCATCCTCCGATTTGGGACATAAATCGTTGCGTGCCCTCAATTATCGCGTGTTCCTG